>JAGCZA010000144.1 GCA_017960525.1 Prevotella sp. | reverse complement strand
GCTGCAGGCCCATGATGTGGAGGACGCTAGGGGCCACGTCGGCCAGGATGCCGCTGCGCACCGTCGCGTTCTTGTTCGCAGTCACGTAGATGAAGGGAACGGGGTTCGTGGAGTGCGTCGTGTTGGGCGTGCCGTCGGCATTGACGGCATGGTCGGCATTGCCGTGGTCGGCGGTGATGATAACGTCGTAGCCCATCGTCTTGGCCGTCTCCACCACCTCGTTCAGGCACTGGTCGATGGTCTTCACGGCGGTCTGGATGGCGCTATAGACGCCCGTATGACCCACCATGTCGGCGTTGGCGAAATTCACCACAATCCAGTCGTAGCGGTCGGTCTTCAGCGCCTCTACCAGCTTGTCCTTCACCTCGAAGGCCGACATCTCGGGCTTCAGGTCGTAGGTGGCCACCTGGGGCGAGGCGACGAGGATGCGGTCCTCGCCCGCGAACGGCTCTTCGCGCCCGCCGTTGATGAACGAGGTGACGTGCGCATATTTCTCGGTCTCGGCGATGTGCAGCTGCTTCAGGCCCATGCTGGCGATGTATTCGCCGAGGGTGTTTTCCAGATTGTCCTTGGGGAAGAGGATGTGTACGCCCGTGAACGAGTCATCGTAGGGCGTCATGCAGTAGTACTGCAGATTGGGGATGGTCGTCATGCCCTGCTCCGGCATGTCCTGCTGCGTGAGCACCGTGGTCAGCTCCTTGGCACGGTCGCTGCGGAAGTTGAAGAAGATGACCACGTCGCCCTCGCGGATGCGCCCGTCGATGTTGCCGTTGACCAGCGGTTCCATGAACTCGTCGGTGTTCTTGTGCTCCTCGGTGTGGCTGTCGTAGCACGACTGCACGCCCGCCACCATGTCGTCCACCTCGCGGCCCTGGCCGTTCACGATGAGGTCGTAGGCCAGCTTGATGCGGTCCCAGTGCTTGTCGCGGTCCATGGCGTAGTAGCGGCCTATGACCGACGCGATGCTGCCTGCGCCCGTCTCGTCGATATGCCGCTGCACGTCAGCAATAAAACCCTTGCCCGCCCTCGGGTCCGTGTCACGACCGTCCATAAAACAGTGTACGTAACAGTTCGGGATGTCGTACATCTGCGCGATGTCAATGAGCTTCAGCAGGTGGTCCAGCGACGAGTGGACGCCGCCCGTGGACGTCAGGCCCATCAAGTGCAGGTTCTTGCCGCTCGACTTTGCATAGCTGTACGCCGCCTTGATCTCCGGGTTCTCTAAGATGCTGTTGTCGGCACAGGCGCGGTTGATCTTCACCAGGTCCTGATACACGATGCGCCCGGCGCCGATGTTCAGGTGTCCCGTCTCCGAGTTACCCATCTGTCCGTCGGGCAGCCCCACGTACCCGCCCGAGGCCTGCAGTTCGGTGTTGGGATAGTTCGCCTTCAGGTAGTCCATGTAGGGCGTGGCCGTCTGTGCTATCGCGTCGCCCTGCCCCTTGTCGCCGATGCCCCAGCCGTCCAAAATGATCAGCAGCGCCTTCCTGGCCTTGCCGTCATCCATCGTCCCGCCGTTGTCCTCGTTCGACGTACACGCCGTCAGCACACTTGCGCCGCAGAGTGTCAGGATGGCGGCCATCATCCATAGTTTCAGTTTCTTTACCATTGTTGTTACCTATTTATTATTATCTGTTGCTATCACTGAGACTAAACGGATTCCGCCGGGATTCCTTGCGGGGAATCTCGGCGGATAAAAACTCGGGGGGAATGGACGGGGCTACTCTTGCTTGTCTCTTTCTATCCAGTTCTCAATCTGTATGCCCTGGATGTTTTGGAAGTCCTTCACGTTTTCTGTCACCATGACCATGCCTTCAGCAACGGCGGTACAACCAATGAGCAAGTCGAAGTCGCCTGTGGGCGTGCCAGCCAATGCCAGCCGAGCCTTCTCCTCGGCGTAGAGGTCGAAGACGGGGGCGACGGGCAGCACTTTGATACTGTTGTTTCATGGTTCGTTCAGAAATTTGTCCCAGAATTCGTCTCTGCTGCTTTTTACATGGCGGCCATCGCGGATAGCCTTGTTGATGTCTTCAGCTGCCATGAAATGCTCATCGTCCCACATCCCTGCGAAGTCGTCGGCCGTGTATTTCTTCTTGGCCTTCTTCTCAGCTACGGCGGGGCGCAGGGCATCGCTCAGCCGCTTGATGAGGACGAGCTTCACCTCGTTACTGGCATCCTTGATGAGGTTCCAGTAATTGTCGGATTCCCGTTTCAGTACTAATGTTGCCATATCTTCTAACGTTTTATTGAATTGACGCTGACAAGGCTCGTGCAAGCCGAGTCTCGCACGCTTTCGCGTGCAAAGATACAACATTTTTCCGAGAATCCCTCTTTTTTCACATATAATTTCCATGTAATTACTCATATAATTTGCTGCGCGCAGCCATTAATGGGCAATTCGTGGGCATTACATGTTAAGAATCCCCCGAGATTTATCCGTTTGTCTCAATAAGTTAAAGAACGCCTGAGCCGAATGCAATGGAACTTGTTCCTATTGCTGAGGCGATGGTGTTTTTCGAGCGTTAGCTCAAAGAACGCCTGAGCCTCAAAGAACTCCTTTGCGGAAGCCGTTTCCCCGTTTGACGGGGACACTCCGTGTGGCCTGTGCGGGAGTCGCACCCGCACAGGCCTGTGGTTTTCTATCTGCCCCAGTCACTGCTTGGGGTGTTGTCGATGGTGAATTCATCGCCTTCATCAACGCCTTGGGTGGTTACGCTTCTGCCAAGTCCGCTGCCGCTGAGCAACATCGTCCTGTGTCGCAGCAGCACCACGCGCTGCTCGGGTTTCATATTCCTTTTTCATATTCGTATTCTTTCTGTGGGTCGCCTTCGGCTCAAAATTATAAAAAAATCTATTTCAAAAATTATAAGGCCTTCGGCCAGAAATCTTTCAAGGTTTCATCATCTGCTATACTGTCAATATTTTCCTCTGTGACTTCATTCATTGACACTGGGAGAATATCTCCTTTTGAAACATCGTAGCACAAAATCCTTTCGGAAACGACCAGAGACCTTTTTATATATCCTGATGTGAATGGCTCGTTCTATTTGATTTTGATTATCTTATTTCTTCTAATGCTCCTGTCTCGGAGTCAATGATAAAACCTCTGACCACTATATCTTTCGGAACAAGCGGATGAGTCTTGATGGTCTCAACGGTCTTGCGGACAGACTCGGGTGTGTCCTTGAATCCTTCCAGCCAATGATGCAGGTCGATGCCGCACTTCTGGATGGTGTCAAGTGTGTCATCCGTCACGCCACGGGCTATCATTTCGTGGTGGAAGTGGCCGAAACTCATGTGACAGGCTCCGCAATGCGAGTGAGCCACCACCATGATTTCCTCCACGCCCAACTCATAGATTGCGACAATGAGGCTGCGCATGGCCGAGTCAAAGGCTGAAATCACCAAGCCGCCTGCGTTCTTGATAATCTTCGCATCACCGTTTTTTAAGCCGAGGGCAGCAGGGAGCAGTTCGGTCAGTCTGGTGTCCATACACGAAAGCACCGCCAGTTTCTTGTCGGGGTACTTGTCAGTCAGATATTTCTCGTAGCCTTTCTGTTCTACGAAAGTCTTGTTGAAAGCAATAATCTGGTCAATCATAAGCCAATTCTCTTAAACAATGTTGCAAAATTACATAATTCGCCGCTTTTTTCCTAACTTTGCACCGTAGATTTATGATAGTTTATGATAGAACAAGTAGAAATAGCCCTACAGCCCAAGTCAAGAGGCTTTCATCTGGTGACTAACGAGATAATGCATTACCAACAGACGTTTGAATCTGGATACCTGGCAGGGGTCTACTTCTGTGAGTACAGGAATTATGGTGGGGCAAGAGAATTGGTAGTAACGATAACTGGTGAATGATTGAGATTAGGTATGTTCTATAAATTAAAGAAACGAAAGATTAAGTATTCTGCTATATTCTTCATCTGTTGGTTTGCCCTCTTGGTCATACTGGCTGATGGTGTCCTGAAATTCCAAACTTTGGTTGACTATTTCGGGTCATACACATTAGTAGAGATTACGTTGCTACTTCTGGTGATTTTACCCACATTGGCAGTTTACAGATATACAAACGATTGATTATGGACTACAAGAAGATTGGCGAAACATACTATATCAGGGTGGATCGAGACGATGAGGTTATTACAAATATCCTTGAAGTCTGCACAAAAGAATCCATCCCGTCTGCTGTGTTCTCTGGTATTGGTGGCTGCAAGAGTGCCGAGCTTCAAGTTTTTAACCCTGAGACTGGCAGCTTTGAGACTGAGAAGATTGAGGGGATGCTTGAACTGGTTTCGCTCAATGGCAATGTCGTTTCAGGTGATGACGGCCAACTCTATCACCATACTCATGCCCTATTTACGTTCAAGAAGGACGGTCTGCATGGAATGGCAGGAGGTCATCTGAAATCCACAACGGTACTCTATACTGCTGAGATTGAACTAAGACCCACTGTTGGTGGAGCTATTGGCAGGAAGTCTGACCCTGAGACTGGCACAGGATTTTGGAATTTCAAATAAATCGCAATATGAAAGTAAATGCAGATGCGACGTGAAAGGAAGATACAAGTTTTGCAAGTTCCAAACAGCCCCTACACTAAAGAGATGCCAATTCTCAGAGGGTATGGGACTTGACGAAAGATCAATTACCTTATAAAATAGGTTCGCAGCGCACGCTGCGGATATTTGCGGCGGCCGCAGCAATCATTTGCAGCGGTCGCTGCAAATGATTTCCCCGCCCGCTGCGAACCGAAGAGGTACGGCAAAAATGTTTCAGGGGACAAGCCTGCCAGAAGATTTCGACGGGAAGAAAGCATACGGTGAGTATTTGTATCAGAAGTACAAATGAAGAACGTATTCCTTCCTCATCTTTTAGCCGTCACTTTTATATAACTAAGTTACAGACCCCACCCCTGCCCCTCCCCTTGAAGGGAGGGGAATTGCCACCACAAACCTATCCGCAGGGACTCCACTCCCTTGTAGAGGAGGAGAGTTGCTGTGCATACACACGGCGGTAGCCGCTCCCCTCCCTTGTAGGGGAGGGGTTGGGGGTGGGGTCAGTATTGTTATTATCCATATTTGTTTTCGTCTTATTCGAAAAGTTGGCT
>JAGCZA010000143.1 GCA_017960525.1 Prevotella sp. | reverse complement strand
AGCCAGGAGAACACCTGCGGATAGATGTCGGTGATGGCTTGTGGAGCCAGTCGATTGCCCTGACGGTCGGGAAGGAAGCGCAGCAGTTCCAGCACGCGCCAGTTGGTCTCCTCCAGGCGGTCGAAGTCGTCCACCAGCAACTCACCGCCAGTGCACTGGTCAGTACGCCAACCGTTCAGCTTCTGTGCCACATAGAGGTCGGTGATGCACACCAGGTCGTCGAAGCGCTTCATATTGGTCTGATAGATGCCGGTGATGGTGAACCGCCGAGTGCGCACATCGTCGTCGCCGACAAAATAGGCAAAGACGCGGTCGCCCGCCGAAAGCCGCAACTTGCTGGCCATCGTCTGAGAAATGACAAGTGGATAGTTGGTAGCCGTATCGCAGAACTGGGGCAGTTCTCCCTCTACGAGACAATCTTTCAGGAACGTGGTATCGTACTCAGGCCCCACGCCTTTCAGAGTAACGCCAAGAAAGTCGTCATCGGTCTTCAGAATACCCTGCGCCATAGCGAAGCGAGCCACGTGCCTGACGCCCCCGATGTCGGCTAATACCTTCATCAAGGTGTCGTCCAGACAAACGTTATGGTCGGTGACAGGCGTGGTGGCCAGCGTATTCATGATTTGGATATGACTGCCAAAGCCCACCACCTTGTCCCTGATGGTGTGCTTGAAACCCAGCACCACAGCCACGGTGACAATCATCACAGCCAGGCCGATAGCCACCCCAATAGTGGCAATCCTGATAGCGGGACGGCTCACCTTCCGGCGGTCGCCCTCATCACCGTAGATGCGGCGAGCTATGTAAAGTGGGAGGTTCATAGACTTATCCCTCTACCCTTCCGGGGTACTGCTCAAGGGCTTTCTGTAGGACAACAAGGGCATGCTCCAAGTCTTTCTTCTTCAGCACGTAGGCGATACGCACCTGGTTCACGCCTGCACCAGGAGTAGTGTAGAAACCGGCAGCGGGAGCCATCATCACAGTGCAGCCCTCGTACTCGAACTCGGAGAGGCACCAGCGACAGAACTTCTCGCTGTCGTCGACGGGCAACTTCGCCACGGTGTAGAAGGCGCCCATAGGGATGGGAGAATAGACGCCGGGGATGCGGTTCAGCCCGTCGATGAGGCATTTGCGGCGCTCTACATACTCATCGTAGACGTCGCGCATATATTCTTCGGGCACGTCGAGCGACGCCTCGGCCACAATCTGGCCAATAAGCGGGGGCGACAGGCGGGCCTGACAGAACTTCATAACGGCCTTACGCACCTCCTGATTCTTCGTAATCAGGGCGCCGATACGGATGCCGCACTCTGAGTAGCGCTTCGAGACGGAGTCGATGAGAATGACATTCTGCTCGATGCCCTCCAAGTGACAGGCCGAGATATAGGGCGAACCAGTATAGATATATTCACGATAGACCTCGTCAGAAAAGAGATAGAGGTCGTACTTCTTCACCAAGTCGCGAATCTGGTTCATTTCGCGGCGCGTATAGAGGTAGCCCGTCGGGTTGTTGGGATTACAAATCATAATAGCGCGTGTTCGCTCGTTAATGAGTTCCTCAAACTTCTCCACCTTCGGCAGCGAGAAGCCTTCCTCGATGGTGGTGGCGATGGTGCGAATCTTTGCGCCGGCGCTAATGGCAAAGGCCATATAGTTGGCGTAGGCGGGTTCCGGCACGATAATCTCGTCGCCCGGATTCAGGCACGAAAGGAAGGCAAAGAGCACAGCCTCAGAACCACCGCTGGTGATGATAATGTCGTCAGCCGTCACCTGGATATTGTACTTTGCGTAGTAGCCCACCAACTTCTCGCGGTAGCTCTGATACCCCTGCGACGGTGAGTATTCCAGTATGTTGCGGTCTATCTGCTTCAACGCATCAAGCCCCACCTGAGGTGTTGGCAGATCGGGCTGTCCGATGTTCAGATGGTAGACGTGCGTGCCACGCTTTTTGGCGGCAGCGGCCAGCGGGGCCAGCTTGCGAATGGGGCTTTCAGGCATTTCCAACCCTCGTACAGATATTTCAGGCATATTCTCTATAACGTTAATTTCAAAAAAGGCAAACTATCTGTCCGGCTCTCTTCTTTGATTACTTATTCCGAAGACATTAGTCTCAAGCTTCACAAAGCTTTTTCCAAACCTCCCAAATTAGTTGGATGGCTTGTCAGTTTGCGGTTGCAAAGGTACTCATTTTTTTTTTACCGACAAATTTTGAACCCACTTTTTTCGACATTCCCACCTATTTATCGCATTTTCTCCATTTTTAATGGAAATGAAGAAAAAATTTAAAAAAAAGTTTTGCTAATTCATTGAATTATTGTACCTTTGCAGCCGATTTTCTATAAACCCAGTTAATGAAGAACGACAAAAAGCAGAATCAATACCGCGTAAACGAGCAGATTCGTGTGCGAGAAGTCCGCATTGTAGGCGAGAGCGGCTCATCGGTAATGCCTACGAAACAGGCTCTTGATATGGCACATCAGCAAGGAGTAGACCTTGTGGAAATAAGCCCCAACGCAAACCCGCCTGTATGCCGTCTCATTGACTACTCTAAGTTCCTCTACCAGCAGAAGAAGCGCCAGAAGGAAATGAAGGCCAAGCAGGTGAAGGTAGAGGTGAAGGAAATTCGCTTCGGACCTCAGACAGACGAGCACGACTATCAGTTCAAACTGAAGCACGCCCAGGAGTTCCTGTCCGACGGCAACAAGGTTCGTGCCTACGTGTTCTTCCGTGGCCGCAGCATCCTTTTCAAGGAACAGGGCGAAGTGCTGCTCCTCCGTTTTGCCAACGACTTGGAAGAGTGGGGCAAGGTAGAGTCGATGCCCAGCCTTGAGGGCAAGAAGATGTTCCTCTATCTGGCTCCGAAGAAAGCTGGCACCCAGAAAAAGAGCCAGCAGGCTCGCGACCGTGAGGCCGCTGAGGGCGGGCAGAAAGAGGAAGGCAGGCAGGCTCCGAGGATGGTTGAACCCGACATCGACGTGGAGGCTCCCGCCAATGGTGGACTACTGGCCAACGCCAAGATCAGCGTCGAAGCCCTGAAGAGGCTGACTGAGGAGAACGCCAATGAAGAATAGAGAATAAGGTGCGCTGCGCCCGGTATATGCGTTGCCACCGCTTTTAAATAATTAAAAATTAAAAAATTAAAAAGTTAAAAAAATGCCAAAAGTAAAGACAAACTCCGGCGCCAAGAAGAGATTCTCGTTCACCGGAACTGGTAAGGTCAAGAGACATCACGCTTACCACAGCCACATCCTGACAAAGAAGACCAAGAAGCAGAAACGCAACTTGGTGGGCTACTCCATCGTAGACAAGACAAACATGAAGCAGGTTCGTGACTTGCTGTGTCTCCGCTAACAGTAACACTATTGTCTAACACAGTTAAAGAAAGAAAATTATGCCAAGATCAGTAAATCACGTTGCATCAAGAGCGAAACGTAAGAGAATACTCAAGCTCACACGCGGCTATTTTGGAGCCCGCAAGAATGTATGGACAGTAGCCAAGAACACTTGGGAAAAGGGTCTCACCTACGCCTATCGTGACCGCCGCACTAAGAAGCGCAATTTCCGCGCCCTGTGGATTCAGCGTATCAACGCTGCCGCTCGCATGGAGGGCATCAGTTACTCGAAGTTGATGGGTGCCCTGGCAAAGGCTGGCATCGAAATCAACCGTAAGGTGCTTGCCGACCTCGCTCTGAACAACCCCGAAGCCTTCAAGGCTATCGTGGCAAAGGTGAAGTAAGAATTCTGTTATTACAGCAATAAGATAACGCCCGATGTGCATTTCAGTACATCGGGCGTTGCTTTTGCTTTTTGCCAGTAAGTATTACTCAATGCCGTGGGCGGTCACTTCCTTGCTGATTTTAGCAATCATGCCCTGCAGGGCCTTGCCAGGGCCGCACTCGGTGAAGTCGGTGGCGCCGTCGGCAATCATATTCTGCACACATTGTGTCCAGCGCACGCTGCTGGTCAGTTGGGCAATCAGGTTCTGCTTGATTTCGTCGGGGTTGGTGTGCGGCTTGCCGTCCACGTTCTGGTAGACGGGGCACTTTGGCGTACTGAACTCAGTGGCTTCGATAGCCTGCTGCAATTCGTCCTTGGCGGGTTGCATCAGTGGAGAATGGAAGGCGCCACCCACCTTCAGGGGCAGTGCACGCTTGGCACCGGCTTCCTTCAACTGGACGCAAGCCTCGTCGATGGCCTCGATGTTGCCGCTGATGACGAGTTGTCCGGGGTTGTTGTAGTTGGCGGGTACCACAACGCCCTTGCCCATCTGCGATACTTTGGCGCAAATCTCCTCCACCTGCTCGTCGCCCAAACCAATGATGGCAGCCATAGTCGAAGGCTGAGCCTCGCAGGCTTTCTGCATAGCCATAGCACGGGCGTAAACCAGACGCAGTCCGTCTTCAAACGACAGAGCACCTGCTGCCACCAGGGCCGAGAACTCTCCAAGTGAGTGGCCGGCGGTCATAGCCGGTTGGAAGTTGTCGCCCATACAAATGGCTGAGATGACCGAGTGGAGGAACACAGCCGGCTGTGTCACCTTGGTCTGGCGAAGGTCTTCGTCAGTGCCTTCGAACATGATGTCTGTGATGCGGTAGCCAAGTATGTCGTTGGCTTTCTCGAAGAGTTGTTTTGCGGTTGCGTTGTTGTCGTAGAGGTCCTTGCCCATGCCTACGAACTGTGCCCCCTGTCCGGGGAATACGAATGCTTTCATTTCTTTTTTTGTTATAATTGGAATTACTTTGATTATACCATATTAGTAGCACCCAAGGCCTTGCGCTGTAGAGAGCGAGTCGAGGTGGAAGTCGTATATCAGGTTGTTCTCGTCGATAAGTTTGAAGTGCTGCTTGCCTTGTATGGAGTCCTTTGGGGTCTCCCAACGCACGCCAACAAAGCGCACGGTGTCCTCAATGACGGGCGTGCGCAGGAGCGAATTCTCGAAGTAGAAGTTGAAGAGCGTGGTTGAGTCGTTCTTGCGTGTTTCGCCCATCAACACGTCGTCGGCATAGCCCGTCACGATAGAGCCAGCCATCTGCATGGCGTGCAAGGGATAGGCGTAGTCGCCGTAGTAGTTGGTGAAGCGGAGGGCGGCTCCACGGTCGGCTGAGAAGGGGTAGAACTGTGCCAGCGTGCAGTGTTCGACCACGGCTACGCCGCCATAGACGGCCAGACAGTCGCCCAGCGTGTTGGTGATTTGGCAATTGAGCAGTCCAATCGAGGCGTTGTAAGCCTGCAGGCCGGGACCTTTACAGTTGTGTATGACGGAGCGCTCCATATAGAGACGCTGCAGGTTTTCGACGAAAGCAGCCGAGTCGCACACGATGCCATACTCAGCGTTACGGATTTCCGAGGCCACAATGCGGTTGCGGAACGACGAGGCACAGAGGCGTATGCCACGCCACTGGCCACTAACGCGGTCGTAGGGCAGATAGTCGAACATGTGGTCGAGACGGTCGCCCCTGAAGACAGCGCTGTCGGCCACGATGGTGCCATAGACGTCAATGCCGGCCTTGTCGTGGAAGAAAAGGGTGGTGTTGCGTATAGTGAGTGTGGCCGCGCTGTCCACACGCAGGCCGCCATAGACGACGATGGGCTTGCGGCTCTCAATCGTGGAGTCGCTGTTCACCACCACGTCGTGCCACAGCAGCGCATCCCAGGCGTAGCCCTGCAGGACGACGCTCTGCTCTACGCCGCTCTCCAGTCGGAACACCAGTTCGTCGGTCAGTTGCTGTGGCTCCAGTTTCCCGTTCTTCGGTGCCGTCAGTTCCACAAACACACGGATGCTGTCGCCTTCGCGTACCTCCAAATCACCCACTATCGAACCTGTAGTGTTATCCAGATAAGAACCGTCTACATTGACGCGGAAGCCCGTCTGGTTGCCTTGGCGAAGCCGCACGTTTTGCAGCCGCAGGCCGCTGCGCGAGCGGTTGAACACCCAGAAGTCGTAAGTGCGTGAGCCTATGGTGGAGAAGACCGTGTCCATCACCACCGAGTCGGTGGAGAAGGACAACTTGGCCGTGGGGCTGGTGGTGAAGTCGTCGCCGTCGTTGCAACCATAGAGCAAAGGGCAGCAGACAAGGGCCGATGCAATCTGCACCGACAGCAGGAATTGAAGGAGTTTCCGTCGTGTCATATATGATAAAAACGCTCTTTTACCTTATTTATTGTGCATATCCTTACTTAGCCATAGTGGATAAATCTTGCAGAGTCAGAAAAAATCATCGTTATTTGTTTTGTAGTTCGCTCTTTTTGCACTACCTTTGCACTCAACTAAATGTTTAAACGAGGTTACCAATACAACTATGAACAAGTTTTTCGTTACTACAATCTTTGCGGCACTTTCGTTTAGTAGTGCGATGGCACAAGAGAATATCGGCCCCACGATGGGCTGGAGTTCGTGGAACACATTTGGCGTGAATATCAGTGAGACGGTCATCAAAAACCAGGCCAACGCGATGGTCTCTAAGGGCCTGAAGGGCGTGGGATTCGACCATATCAACATTGATGACGGCTACTTTGGCGGGCGCGACGCTTCCGACGGCCATCTGCTCATCCACTCCTCCCGCTTCCCCAACGGCCTGAAACCTGTGGCCGACTATATCCACTCCAAGGGTCTCAAGGCCGGTATCTATAGTGATGCCGGGCGCAACACCTGTGGCAGTATGTTCAACGGCGATGTCACCGGCAAGGGCGTCGGACTTTATGGGCACGACCAGCAGGATGCCGACTTCTTCTTCAAGGAGTGCGGCTTCGACTTCATCAAGGTTGACTTCTGCGGCGGCTCCTACTATCATAACGAGGACCACTTGGTGCTCGACGAGCAGCAACGTTATACCGCTATTGCGCAGGCCATCCGCAACACCGGACGCACCGATGTGCGTATGAATGCCTGCCGCTGGGCCTATCCTGGCACGTGGATAGACAATGCGGCCTTCTCCTGGCGCACTACGGGCGACATCTACGACGGCTGGGCGTCGGTGAAAGGCATCATTGCCGAAAACCTCTATCTTGCCGCCTATTCCGGCCCAGGCCACTACAACGATATGGATATGCTCGAGGTGGGCCGCTCGATGACCACTGAGGAGGACAAAACCCATTTCGGTATGTGGTGCATAATGAACTCGCCGTTGCTCATCGGCTGCAACCTGACCAACATCAAGACCACGACTCTCAATCTGCTGAAGAACAAGGAACTCATCGCCCTCAACCAGGACACGCTCTACCAGCAGGCCTACGTGGCAGCCTTGAAGAACGATTGTTACATCTTGGTGAGGGACGTTGAACAGTTGAACGGCACAAAGCGCGCCTTTGCCGTCTATAACTCGACTGATGATTCAAAAACGGTCACCGTCAACTTCAGCGACATCGACCTTGATGGCACCGTCACCCTGCGCGACGTGTTCCAGAAGAAGGACTTGGGCGAGTTCACCGACAACTACACCGTGACCGTACCCGCCCACGGCACCCGCATCTATGTGGCCGAGGCCGGGTATCGTCTGGAGCGCACCCACTACGAGGCCGAGACGGCCTACATCAGCGACTATCAGGAACTGAAGAACAACCAGTCGGAGAAAACAGGCATTTACGAGTATGCTACTTTCTGCTCGGCAGGCATGAAGGCCGGTTGGCTGGGATACAGCGAAAAGAACGACTTGCAATGGCGCAACGTCTATAGCAATGAGGGCGGCGAATACCAACTCACCATCGGTTATATCTGTGGCGAGAGCCGCAGCATCACCGTCAGCGTGAACGGACAGAAGGTGAAGACCATCTCAGTAAACTCTGGCGCCTGGGACAAGGTGGCCAAACGCACTATCAGCATCGACCTGGAGAAGGGACGCAACGTCATCCGCCTCTCCAACCCCTCCAATTGGATGCCCGACATTGATTATATCCAGCTGAAGGCCATCCCCAACACCTCTGCCGTGCGCCCCGCCGTGACTGGCGAAGAGCTGGTCGACGCCCCCGCCTTCAACCTGAACGGCCAGCGAGTGGCTGCCAGCACTACAAAGGGGCTGGTCATCCAGAAAGGTGTCAAGCGGATGCAGACAGAAGAGACGACACTATGGAAGAAAACACAAAACTGACGATAGCCAAATGGGCGGAGGACGACCGGCCAAGGGAGAAGCTGGAGCGGCTGGGGCCACAGGCACTCAGCGACGCCGAACTGTTGGCTATCCTGATAGGCTCCGGTTCGACGAAGGAGGATGCCGTGGCGCTGATGAAGCGCATCCTCAACCACTGCAACAACAACCTGAACACGCTGGGCAAGATGACCATCGGCGACCTTTGCCAGTTCAACGGCGTGGGGCCGGCCAAGGCCATCACCATCTTGGCGGCCTGCGAACTGGGCAAGCGGCGGCAAATGGAAAAAGCCGAGGAGCGGCCCGAACTGGGCTCAGCCACCAGCATCTACAACCACATGCACCCCGTGATGCAAGACCTCGACGTGGAGGAGTTTTGGGTGCTGATGATGAACCAGGGCTACCGGCTCATCAAGAAACTGCGCATTGCCCACGGCGGCATCTCGGAGGTGAGCGTCGACGTGCGCATCATCATCCGCGAGGCCGTGCTATGCAACGCTACCATCATCGCCGTCTGCCACAACCACCCCAGCGGCACGCTCTCGCCGAGCAAGCCCGACAACGACCTCACTATGACCATCAAGCGGGCCTGCGACGCCATGCGCCTGAAACTGATGGACCACGTCATTGTCACCGATGGCGCCTATTTCTCCTACCACGAAAAAGGGCTGATATAGAATGATGACACTGCCAGAACAATTCATACGCCATACACGCTCCATCATGGGCGAGGAGCGTTTCAGTCGTTTCCTGGCCGCAATGGACGAGGAACCGCCCGTGAGCATACGCCTGAACCCGCAGAAATGCCACGCCACTGAGCGTCCGTCGGACAGAACCGCCACTCAGGTGCCCTGGTGCCCACTCGGCTACTATCTCGCCCAGCGGCCCAACTTCACTTTTGACCCCCTGATGCACGCCGGCTGCTACTACGTGCAGGAGGCCGCCTCGATGTTTGTCCACCACGTTGTGCAGCAGACCGTTTCCCCCAATCCCCTCACCGTTCTCGACCTTTGCGCCGCTCCTGGCGGCAAGTCGACGGCCCTGCGCTCGGTGCTGCCCGCCGACTGTCTGCTGGTGAGCAACGAGCCTGTGCGCCAACGGGCACAGGTGCTCAGCGAGAACATCCAGAAATGGGGCTATGTGGGCTGTCTGGTGACCAACAACTACGCCCGCGACTTCCGCAGGGCTGGTTTCGTGTTCGATTTCATTCTGGCTGACGTGCCCTGCTCCGGCGAGGGTATGTTCCGCAAAGACCCTGCCAGCATCGGCGAGTGGAGCCAACAGAATGTGGAGCGCTGCCAGCGCCTGCAGCGCGAGATTCTGGAGGACATCTGGCCTTGCCTGCGTCCGGACGGCATACTCATCTACAGCACGTGCACCTACAACACCCGCGAGGACGAGGAAAACGTGCAGTGGATGGAGCAGACCTTCGGCGCCGAAGTACTGCCAGTGCCCACAGAGCCAGGATGGGGCATCACCGGCTCGCTGCTCCAGGGCTACGACGCGCCTGTCTGCCGTTTCATCCCAGGACTGACACGCAGCGAGGGCCTTTTCGTGGCCGTCATCAGAAAGCCTGGCAGCGACACTATCCGCCCACTGGCGGGGAAAGCCTTGGCCTCCAAACTGAAGGGCCTGAACGTGCTGTTCGCATCAACGCCACAGCCGCCCTGCCCCACCGCCGAACTCCCCTACCCCACCGCCATCGCCTATCTGCGCCGCGAGGCCATCGTGCTGCCGCCCGACACGCCACGCGGGCTGGTAGAAGTATGTTTCCAGGGCCACCCTTTGGGCCTGGTCAAGAACATCGGCACCCGCGCCAACAACCTCTATCCCCGCGAGTGGGCCATCAAGTCCACCCATGTTCCCACCACCTACGACGGCAGCAAAGTCCTGTGGAGGGAAGCAAAAAGCTAACAATGTAATTCATAGAAATGTTTGCATCATGGATATACAGGATTTAAAGCCCCGCTGGGGGAACGACACTTATAGGATAGGTGATAGCGATGAGTCACACCGAAATATCTATCTACCATTCTCAAGGAAGTGATGAACCGCAGGCCGAGTACCTTTATACAGCTCTATACATTGAAAGCTATTGAGTACCGTCTGCGTTTCACGGATATGACGATGCAGGAGATAGCCAACGACCTGAATTTCCCCAATCCCTCGTTCTTTGGCAAATATTGCAAAGAACACTTGGGTATGACACCATTGGAATATCGAATGAAATATCACAAAGGAATATGAAAAAGATTATATTGATGATTATTGCTGTACTGATGGTTAGTACAGCAAATTCTCAGACCGACAGCATCGGCCTGTCAAGTCAGGAGACCCGCCCACATACCAGGAAGAAAGTCGGTGTCGTACTCAGTGGTGGCGGCGCAAAAGGTATGGCGCATATCGGTGTGCTGAAAGTGCTGGAGAAGGCGGGCATCCCCGTCGATATAGTTACCGGCACATCAATAGGCAGTATCGTTGGCGGACTCTATGCCATCGGCTATAACGCCCATTCGCTCGACTCGATGGTAAGGACTCAGGACTGGACCTACGTCATTACCGACAAGGAAGACTTGCGCAAGCAGAGTCTCCTCGACCGTAAGAAGCAGAACACCTATGTTTTTAATACTGGTCTGACCATTGGTAAGCGTGACCGGAGTGCCGGAGGTCTCATCAAGGGCAAAAATCTGGCAGAGTTGTTCCAAAAGCTCTTTGTGGGCTACACCGACTCGCTCGACTTCAATAAAGACCTGAAGATTCCATTCGCCTGTGTGGCTACAAACATCATGGATAACAGCGAAGTGGTATTCCACAGCGGACGGCTGCCGCAGGCCATACGTGCCTCTATGTCCATCCCTGCTGCCTTCTCACCAGTGAGAATGGGCGACATGGTGCTGGTCGATGGCGGTCTAAAGAATAATTTTCCCGTTGACGTGGCCCGCGAGATGGGAGCCGAAGTCGTTATCGGCGTCACGCTGAACGGTAAACCTAAGACGGCTGAGGACATCACGGGCACCATGAAAATCGTAGGACAGATTATTGATGTGAACTGTGTGAACAAATACGCAGAGAACAAGGCCCTCAGCGACCTGTGGATGAACGTGGACCCTCACGGCTATTCCACCGCCAGCTTTACATCCGAGGCCATCGACTCGCTGGTACGCTATGGTGAGGAAGAGGCCATGCGCCACTGGGACGAAATTATCGCCTTGAAGAAGCTTATCGGTATCGACGAATCATTCCGTCCTACCATCTATAATCCTCTGCGACCGGATGCCATGACTGAGCGCCAGCATATCACCGGCTTTTCTTTCGAGAACATGACGCCGCAGGCGGAGCGGTTTTTGAGGAATAAGTTCCATCTGAACAAGATTGACAGTATCGATGCCAAACTGGAGCAGGAACTCACAACGAGTATGCGTATGGATCTCTTTTACCAGACAGCCGAGTGCCAGCTGGTGCCAGAAAAAAAATGGTCAATGGTCAACGGTCAATGGTCAATGGTTGAAGGTGTTCGCGTCGTCCTCTTAGCAGGCAACCGCAAGTCTATGCAACTCCATGCCAGCGCACGCTACGATACGGAGGAAAATGCCGCCATCCTGCTGGGACTTGACATTCCGCTGAAGACGGCTATCCCCGTTGAAACCGACATCACGCTCCGACTGGGTAAGCGACTGATGGCTCGTGGTGAGATCACTATTCATCCCCGATCCTTTACACGCCCATCATTCAGCTATACGTTCCACAGAAACGATGTTGACGTATATACATACGGCGATCTCGATTATAACATCCGTTACAACCAGTTACAGGCAGAATTCCTGCCAATTAATTTCGACCTGCGCCATTTCAACCTGCAGATGGGACTGCGTTGGGATTTCATGCACTACCGCAATAAACTTGGATCAGAGAAGGCTAAACAGGTCACACTCGAAAACCAGCATTTCTTCAGTTATCGTGCCCGTTTGACCCTTAACACTGAGGACAATTGGAACTTCCCCACACGTGGATCCCGCTTTAACGCTGAATATGCCTATCTGACCAACAACTTCGCCCAGCTCGACGTGGTTGATGCTGACGGTAACAAACAGGGTAAGACTGCGGGTATGAGCGATGTCAATGCCAACTGGCGTATGTCGTTTACTATCGGCAGCCGATTCACCATCCAGCCAATGATTTATGGCCGCCTGCTCTTTAGCTCAGTCGTTCCCGCAGTATTCGGCAACACCATCGGCGGCGAGTGGTTCGGCCACTACATCGAGCAGCAGATGCCATTCGCCGGCGTCGGCAATCTGGAGTACGTGCACCAACAGTTCGTGGCGGCCCAACTTCAGGCGCAACAGCGGATGGGAAAAAACAATTTCTTGCTTCTTCGCGTGGCCGGCGGCCAGCATGCGGCAAAGTTAGAGAAACTATTAGACTATCGTACAATGATAGGTGTCCAGGGCGCCTATTATTACAATACAATATTTGGCCCTGTTGGTGCAACCTTAGGCTATAGCAACCACACCAAGAAAACTTATTTCTTCATCAACCTCGGCTATGAATTCTAAGAGGCTTCCCCACCCTTTTTCGTGACGATTCGTTAATTTTTCAAGAGGAAAGGAGTTTTGCACATGAGAACGTATGTAACAATTTGATTTTAAGACGATTCAAAGTTACAAATTTTCCTGCAATTATGCAAGGAATGCGTTCTCTTTTTTATATCTATGAATAATTCAGGCTAGAGAATTCAGGAGAAAGAACGGTTCTTTCTTAGGGTATGGTTTACCCCCCTCTTTAGTCTGGACGGATTAAACGAGACTGGTCTATGTTCATTATTTTTCTTTTGATTACCGATTTCTGTCTTTTAATAGACACATAACGTAACAGAACATATTTGGGGACATTTCAAATAGCGAAAACAATAGTTGATTCTTGTCACGACTCGACCAATCATGCAAGTATGTCGGAGGAATTCATGGCCCGTGTTGGGCGAGACGATGCTCTCCGTGTAAGCATGGTGTCCTGACATCATAAGCTGGTCACACGGAAGGCCAGCATAGTGAGGTCGTCGTTTTGCTCGGCACCGTCGCGGAATAGGTCGGTGTTGGCTTTGAGGGTCTCGATTATGTCGCGCGAACTTTGAAAAGCGTGCGACGTCATCAACTGGATGATGCTATCCTCGCCATATTGCTCTTGCTGGCCGTTCTCTGCCTCGTTCAGGCCGTCGGTGTAAAGCAGCATCATACTGCCGCTGGGTAAAATCATCTCTTCGCCCACATATTCCAGGTCGGGCCAAAGTCCGATGGGGGCATTGGCCTCCTTCACGTCGAGGAAGGCGTATTTTCCGTCGGCATTGCCGATAATGGGCGGATTATGCCCGGCATTGCCGATAATGGGCGGATTATGCCCGGCATTGCAGTATTCCAACCGGCCCTGTTTCAGGTCGTACATGCAGATGAACATGGTAACAAACATGCCCATCTCGTTGTTCTCCGACAGTTCGGCATTCATGCGGGTGGCTATCTCGGCGGGCTTTATTCCAGACGATGCCAAGACGAGAAATCCGCGAGTGGCCAAGGTCATGAAGAGCGAGGCAGGCACACCCTTGCCGCTAACATCACCGATGCAGAAATATAGTTTATCGCCTTTCCGGAGGAAGTTATACAGGTCGCCCCCCACCTCCTTGGCGGGTGTCATAGAGGCATACATGTCGATGCCATCCACATTGGGGAACACGCTGGGCACCATCGACATCTGAATGTCGCGAGCAATGCTCAGCTCACCCTCCATACGCTCTTTGGCAGCATTCACTTTTGCCAGTCGTTTGGCAGCACGGTGACGAACGATGGTGAAAATGACAAAGAAGATGGTGAGTGCGATGATTGACACGGCAAGGGCCAGCACACGCGCTCTCGACAGGCGCATCTGCTGCTCGGCTATCTGCTGCTCCTTGCCCTGCGTGTCGTAGATGACGGCCAGTTCGGCAGCATCGTTCTTGTCCTGATACAGTCGCACGCTATCCACTATGTGGGCCATCTGCCGGGCTATCTTCGCGGCCTCGTCTTTTTTGCCGGCCTTCTCGTAGATGTTGTAACTCTCGGCAAGGTAACTCAGGTTCTCCATGGTGTAGTCTTCCAGGTCAAGATCTTCGTTGAAGTCGGCATATTCCAGAACTATGTCTGCCGCAGCATCCCACTGGTTGGTCTTTTCCAGATACACGAGCCTGTCTGACAGCAGGATGGGATGTTCGGCGAATGGCGATGCCATCACGGCGCGATAGGCATCTTCAGCCTTGTCCGTCTGATTGTCGGTGACATAGATAACGGCTTTTATCATCTGCAGTTTTACCCGCATGACGGGTTCGTTCGACGGCTGTTGCGACCTTTTGTTATGTTCGGCCAGCAAGTCGAGTGCTTTTTCGGCACGCTCTATCCAAGGCATGGCGGCCTCGCGATAATGGTTGTAATAATCCAGGGCGATGTTTGTGCTCATAGTGCCCACTTGCTCTATCGACGCATGAGTGGTGTCGGCGACGGCTCTTTCCATCAGTTGGCTGTAGCAACGCTGCATCGTCTTATCGCCCTCGTTCAGTTGCTTCAGTTTCAGTTGGCAGCCTCCGATGATATATTGCAGCGACGTCTCCCATATCTTCAGCGATGGGTCGGACTCCTTCTCCGCCTCCTCGCAGCCCGCTTTCGCCACCTTCAGTGCTTCTTCCAGATTGCTGCGCTCCTGCAGCGATAGGCCCAGATTGTAGATGCCCATATAATAGCCCCGGGGCCACTCGTCGTGCAACTCCTGGCAGATGGCTTTTCTCAAATAGAATTCAGCAAAGCGGAGCCTCATCAGTTGGCCGTAGATATTGCCCCTGATGAGGTTGATGACGCATACGGGATAACTGTCGGCTGACTCCAGACTGTCGAGAACAACAAACGTGCTGTCTTCGTTCTGGATCAGTATCGCCGCCATATCGCGACGCAGGGTCTCGTACTGATTGGATTCTGCGGTTGTCGTGTTGCTGTCCCGCTGTCTGGAACATGCTGCAATCATAACTGCAAATATCATGAAACAGGCGGTGCGAATTGAACATGCCACTTGATCTTTCATTGTCTTGTTCGTTTTCTTACAAGGTATAATTGTGGTGCAAATATACGAAAAATCTTTAATGTTATGTATATTATCTATAATAATTTTGATAATTTAGGAGATTCGGCACCAGCCACTCCCCTTTAAGGGTGGGATGGCAGCATAAAAATAAATCCCTCGAAAAACTCTTCGGGGGATTTCCTTGTCCTACTTGAACAGCAGCGGAGCCAGCTCCTTCAGGCTGCGGCGCTAGGCCGTCGCGGAACAGGTCGGTATAGTCCTTGAGGGCTTATTTCCTGACGTACTTTTGGTCGTGCTGAATGAGGATGCCGCGTGAAGAATCATCGGCAGGTGTGCCGTCGAGACGATAGACGCGAGCCGAGGCGTTCTGCTGTTGTGTGCGAGGAGCATCGGTTATCCGTGTT
>JAGCZA010000142.1 GCA_017960525.1 Prevotella sp. | reverse complement strand
TTGTCGCTGTTGGGTCTCATTATTTCTCTCAGCGGCACAGTTATCATCAGCCGCTATCTCTATCAGGAGTGGACTATCGACCACTTTATGCCTGCGGTCAACCGCACCTTCATCTGCTGCGTCCAGTATGTAGGGGAAAGTGAATGGATGCCGATGGAGACCTCCGACCCTAACCATCAGGATTGCTTCGTCTCGCCCGTCAAGAACCAGAGCGACGTGGAGTGCTGGACGGATGTGCATTTTCGCTCTATGTATGCCGTCACGCCAGATAAGGGTGAGACCTTCTATCCGCTTGCCGTCAGCGTAGACTCCACCTTCACGCAAGTTTTTCCGTATGAAGCAGTGGAAGGAACAGTCGTGCTGCGGGCCAAAGGCCAGTGTATCGTGAGCGAGAAACTGGCAGTGCGGCTCTTCCCTGGCGAGAGTGCCGTGGGCAAGACCATCACCGTGGGCGAAGAAAACGACGTGAATACTATTGTGGGCGTGTTCCGTCAACCTAGAACCAAGTCAAGTTTCCGCTTCGACATTGCCGACTTCGCCGATGAGGACTTCTATGCCCCTCGAAACAGCTGTTGTGTAGGAATCGTTCGTTTGCGCGAGGGGGCTGACGTACGTGACTATAACCAACGGCAGCCCGAACAGCGATTAAGTATGTTCCACGACAAGCCTGTGCGCTATGGTCTACGCCCCTACACGCAGGAATTGCAGAGACTACTGGATAAAAGATATTATGGTGATTATCCTTGCTTAACCTCCCACGCCTCGGCTACCCATCTCTGGATGCTGTTGTTCGTGGCCGTGCTGTTGCTGTTCGTGGGCTTGTTTAACTTCGTGAACCTCTTCGCCGTGATGCGCTCCCACCGTCGTCACGAGTTGCATGTGCGCCGCCTCTTCGGAGCCTCCCGCTGGAACATCTTCTGCCAGCTCTACGCCGAGACCTTCCTACTTGCTGTCCTCACCATGATTGGCGTGTGGACGGTGGTGGAACTGACGGAGCCGCTGCTTGCCACCTATTATAATATGGAGGTGTTGCCGCAGTGGAAGTTCGATGTGGGGTTGACAGTAGGAATCGTCTTTGGATTGCCTTTGATTTCCTCTATCATCCCCAACCGTTCCAGTCACCACTCCCTTCGGGAGGGGTTGGGGGTGGGTCTCCAGTTCTTCATTTCCCTCGCCCTGCTCAACGTCAGCATCTATTTCATGCGCCAATTGAATGTGATGATGACCACCGACCCAGGCTTCCGCACTAAAGGACTGCTCTATGCCGTCATCTATCCACCATCCAACCGAGGGTCGTGGACGATGGAAGAGTTCGAGGCAATGATGGAGAAGAAAGGCAGTCAGACGGAGGTCGTGAAGCAGCGACTGAAAGCCTGCCCTTACCTCAAAGGCATTGACGTGGATGAGAATTTCATCAATAGAAGCTTCCCCATCAAACTCGCCGACGGTAGCAACATTGACGCTCTGTACATCACGGGCGGGGCGGCACGGATGTACGACCTACAGCTGATAGAGGGCGTATTGCCCGACGACAGCTTGTCGATGGAGGACTATGCCTGCGTAGCCAACGAGGCGGCCATCAGGGCATTGGGCATCAAGAACATCGAGACCGACCTTGTGCAGCTTGCCGAGCGCATTTTCTGGACTGCTGCTAACGAGAAAGACAATCCACCCTACCGCATTGTGGGTGTGGTGCGCGACTTCAACATTGGCCGACAGTCGGAGCCTGTGCGTCCGTTGTTGATGATGTTCTCCACTTGGCAGAAAGAATATTTGTTTGATGCCAACCAGATGGAGGGACGCAACTACCTGCTCGACGTGGCCGAAGGGCATGAGGAGGACATCATCCGCGAGTTGAAGGACATTGAGAAGGAACTGTTTGGCACCACAGAACTGAAGTACCAATGGGTGGAAGACCAGCGCCAGGAACTCTACAAAGAGGATCAGCGAACAGCCCGTATCTTCGTTACTTTCTCGTTGCTGGCCATTGCCGTCACCTGTCTCGGCGTGCTGGGGCTGATGATGTTCGACTTGCGCCGCAGCTACCGCGAAATCGCGCTACGCAAGGTCAACGGCGCCACGTTCCGCGACATTGCCCTGCTACTCTCACGGCGCTATCTCATCATCTTCGGTGTGGCTGCCGTCGCCTCTCTGCCCGTTAGTCTGCTCATCATCCACCGACTTATGGCCTCCTATACCATCCGAACCTCCTTTGCCTGGTGGATTCCGCTGCTGAGCATCGCTCTCATCCTCATCCTCTGCGCGCTGACGCTGTGGCAACAGGTGTGGAAGGCCACAAGGATTAAGCCCTATATAGTACTCAAAGAAAACTAATGAATCACCACGAATTTCTTAAACCACGAATTTCTTAAACCACGAATTTCTTAAACCACGAATTTCTTAAACCACGAATTTCTTAAACCACGAATTTCTTAAACCACGAATTTCACGAATTACACTAATTATAAGGTATGATTAAGACAACCAACCTACAGCGCGCTTTCCAGACGGAAGAGGTGCGTACCATCGCCCTTGGCGGCGTGAACATCGATATCAACGACGGCGAGTTTGTTGCCATTATGGGACCCAGCGGCTGCGGCAAAACGACGCTGCTCAACATCCTCGGACTCTTGGATGCCCCGACGGATGGCGAATATCTGCTGGACGGACACGACGTGAGCCACCTCAGCGAGCCGCAGCGCGACCGCCTGCGCAAAGGGCTCATCGGTTTCGTCTTCCAGAGTTTCAATCTCATCGACGACCTGACCGTGGAAGAGAACATCGAACTGCCGCTACTCTATATGCGGATGCCGAAGGCCGAGCGACGTCAGCGAGTGCAGGAAGCCATGCGGCGGATGGACATCAGTCACCGCGCCAAGCATTTCCCCCGCCAACTCTCCGGCGGTCAACAGCAGCGTGTGGCCATTGCCCGTGCCGTCGTTTCCCGTCCCAAACTCATCCTGGCCGACGAGCCGACGGGTAACCTCGACTCGAAGAATGGTCGCGAAGTGATGGATCTGCTCAGTCAGTTGCACGACGAGGGTGCCACCATCGTCATGGTGACCCACTCGCAGCGCGACGCCTCCTATGCCCAGCGCATCATCCATCTTTCCGATGGACAGGTAGTGGCTGAGGTAGAGTTATAAGTGTATGAGGATTTTGCTAGTCATCGGTATGTTGGCAATTACGTGGGGGCGAGGCTTTGCGGAATCCCCTTCAGATTCCTTGCGGCTGACGCTCAGCGACGCCATTGCACTGGCACAACGGCAGTCAAGCGACGCATTGGCGGCGCGACATTCGTTGGAGGCTGCGGAGTGGAGTTTCCGCTATTACAAAGCCAACTACCTGCCTGCCGTTTCGCTGAACTCGTCGCCCTCGTTGAACCGCCAAATCAGCAGCATCACCCAGCCCGACGGCACCAATGTTTTCGTGCGCCAAAACCATCTGAACACAGATCTGGAACTGAACATCAGCCAGAACATAGCACTAACTGGCGGCACACTGTTTTTGCGCAACAGCCTGCAACGGTTGGATGAGTTCGAGCAGCAGACGCACGACTACAACAGCGTGCCTTTCTCCATCGGCTACCAGCAAAACCTCTTCGGGCACAACAGCCTGCGGTGGGCACGACGCACCGAACCGATGCGCCACAGCATCGCCCACAAGCAGTATGCGGAGACGATGGAACTGGTGGCCTCGCGCACAAGCACCTATTTCTTCATGCTGGCCTCGGCGCAGACGAACTTGGAGATTGCGCGGCAGAACTATGCCGTCAGCGACACCCTGCTCCACTACGCCCACCGCCGTTATGAGCGCGGCAGCATCACGGAGAACGAGATGCTGCAATTGGAGGTGGGCAAACTGACCGAGGAGACGAACCGCCTGAACGCCGAGGCGGAGATGGAGGATGCCATGCAGACGCTGCGCTCCTATCTCGGCATCAAAAACGATGTGCCTCTGTCGGTAATGCCCGACACGCTCATCAGCAATGACGTAATGGACGCCGACGAGGCGCTGGCCTTGGCCTTGGAGAACAACCCCGACCCGGAGCAACTGCGGCTGAACATCGTGGAAAGCGAAAGTGCGCTATCATCGGCCAAGGCCAACCGAGGCCTGAAGGCCGACCTCTATATGCAGTTCGGCCTCTCGCAGAAGGGTACGACGCTTAAGGAATCCTACTCGCGGCCATTGGAGCAGCAGTATGTGAGCCTGTCGCTGTCGTTGCCATTGTTGGACTGGGGGCGCGGCAAGGGCCAGGTGCGCGTGGCGAAGTCACGCTTGGAACTGACGCAGACGCAGAGCGAACAGGCGATGCAGGACTTCCGCCTGAACGTACTGAAGATGGTGCGTCAATACAACTTGCAGGCCTACCGTGTGAAGATTGCCTATCGAACACGGGAAACCGCACTTCGACGCTACGAGGTGGCGCGATGGCTGTATGTGCAGGGGCGCACGTCGCTGTTGGAGTTCAACACCAGCATCAACGAGAAAGACAATGCCCAGCGGGCCTTTATCAATGCGCTGCAAACCTACTGGAGCCTGTATTATGGATTAAGGAGCCTCACGCTCAACAATAGTAAATAGAAAATCTGTAAATTGTAAATAAAAAAGAGGTGGATATAAAGATACCAAAAAGACCGTGGTACGTCAGATACCGTATGTATTTGCTGGGCGGTGCAGTGCTGGTTGCCCTTTTGGTTTATGCGCTGGTTCTGCAATTAGGGCCTCGAAAACTAAGAGTGGAGATTGCCGATGGGCAGATAGCGACCGTCACCGAGGGCGAGTTCTTGGAGTATATCGACGTGAACGGCGTGGTCAGTCCGGCCACGAGTATGCGGGTGAACGCCACAGAAGGTGGCACGGTAGAGCGTATCTGCTGCCACAACGGCGACGTATTGCGACGCGGCGACACCATTCTCGTCCTGTCGAACCCGAAAGTGCTGGAGGAGATGGCGGCGGAACGGCAGAGTTACAACCTGCAACAGATGCAGCACCGCCAACAACTCATCGAGATGCAGCAGAAGAGCATCAGCCTGCGCAGCCAGGCCCTGCAGGCGAACTTTGAACTAAAAAAAATAACCCAAGACTACGAACTGGCAGAGGAAGAGGCGCGGATGGGCGTAAAAAGCCAAGCACAACTAAAGGTGGCAAGAGACGAATATGAGTACAACCGAAGTCGCACGCTGCTGAACATCGAGAGCCTGCATCAGGACTCCCTGCTGAATGTGATTGGCCGTCAACTCATCCAGCAACAAATGACAATGGAGGCACAGAAACTGGAAAACAGCAACCACCGCCGCGACGCCCTCATCATTCTGGCTCCCACCGACGGACAGATTGGCAATCTCAACGCCGTCATTGGCGGACAAGTGTCTGCCGGAGAACAGGTGGGAGAAATAGGCGTGCTGACAGACTTTAAGGTGACGGCCCGCCTGAACGAATACTACATTGACCGCGTCCAGACCGGCCTGCCAGCCACCGCCGTGCTGAAAGGCGACAAATACTCCTTTGAAGTCAGCCGCACCACGCCACAAGTGCAGGAGCATAGTTTTGCGGTGGAACTGAAACCTCTGGAAGTGGACAAGGCTTCGCTCCGCCTGGGCCAGACGCTCCGTCTGCAAATCGAACTTGGCAAGCCAGAGCAACGGCTCATCATTCCCCGAGGCAGTTTCTATGGGCAAACAAGTGGACAGTGGATTATGCAAGTAGACGAAACAGGCCGCCGTGCACGTCGCGTACCCATTAAACTGGGGCGGCAGAACACAAATCATTATGAAGTCATCAGCGGCCTCCGTGCCGGCGACCGCGTCCTCATCAGTGGCTACGATGCTTTCGGCAATGCAGAGGTTCTTGAAATGACAAGCAACTGAAGCCATTTTGGAAATGTGTCCGAAGACTCAAAATATTCCCACGGTGGGAATGGAATATTCCCAGGCTGGGAATAAAACATTCCCACGGTAGGAATATTTCGTTCCCAGCGTGGGAATTTTGCGAAACCTCGGACGGGCTGCACAGTTTGCACTGTTGGCTGCCTTTTATTCTTCGGCAGGCTTCGTCGCTATGATGTTGAGCAGATAGAGGATGTCGGCGATGTTGAACTCACCGTCGCCGTTCAGGTCGCGGACTTCAGTGACCGGGCCTGAGGAGATGAGGGCGATGGCAGTGGCCACGTCTGCAAAGTCGACGACGCCGTCAATGTTCAGGTCGCCATCGAGTGACGGGGCCTCCTCCTGTTTGCGTATCACGAGCACATCGTCGAGGATGAAGCGCTTGTTGGGACGGAAGGTGATAGTGGCCTTGCCTTTCCCCTCGAAGGGGATGATAAAATTGGTCCAGGCAAACGAGGCCATTGTCAGCGTGGTGTCGACCAATTCCTTGTCGTCTGTGGCGATGGTCACCTTGAGGCTCATATCGTCTTTGTACCAACCGGCTGCACGGAAGACGAGCGTGGTCTCGCCGTCAAAAGCAAAGGAGGGCGAAGTGAGCAGGCCCACGTCGCTGCTCGTTCCGAAGCGTGCGCACTGGTAGCCGCCGTATGCACGGTTGTTGTTGACTATCCAGCCCTTGTTGTCGGGCTTATATGCGCTGGTGCCGCTGAAATAGCCCTGCGTTCCCCAGTTGCCATCGTTGCCGCCCTTGCCGTCGCACTTGTCGAATGACTCGTGGAAGAGGGTGTCGCCAGCAATGACGATAGTGGTGTCGACTGGCACAACGATGGTTGTGTCGCCTGGCACGACTTGGGTGGTGTCGCCTGGCACGACTTGAGTGGTGTCTGGCTCCACGTAGCCGCCACGGAAGAGGAACGACATCGTCTTGTCAGCGTTCTGCTTGATTTCGGTAATGGGCTTGTGCATGAGTTTCGAGCCGTCGGTGTTCTTGTTGTAGAGCGATGCCTTCGGCGTGGTAGTGTCGGTGAGCGAGTTCTTGGTGTTGTAGGGGTAGAGGTCGGTAGACATGTTGTAAGCCGACTCCGTGTTGTCGGCGTGGAAGATGGTAAAGCGCTGGTGGTCGTTGGTCTTACTATAACCATATTGCAGCATGGCACTTGTCACCTTGGTATTGGGGGTGTTGTCCTCCCAGATGGTCTTGTCGAAGTCCACGTGGGTAATCATCAGTCCCTTGCCCGGCAGGCTGGCATCCCAGCCGGTCTTTTGGCGGTTCTCCACCATATAGTATTCGTCAGCGTGGCCGTCGTTGTAGATGATGTAGGCATCGCCGTTCTCGCTTATGGCTTTCAGGCTGTCAATGGTGACACCGTCCTTGTCGAGCACGATGGGCTCCAGCCAGCCGGCCATCCACTTCTCGTAGGCCGAGTAGCCTGCGGGCTGGAAGGCATCGCCGTTATAACTGCCGGCGTCCATTAAGTCCCATTCATTCATACCGAACCATCCGCTATAACTGGTGTCGTAGAAGTCGGGATAGCCCAGGCAGTGACTGAACTCGTGGCAGAAGCAGCCTATGCCATTGATACTGCCGTCCGACTTCACCTCATTGGCGCAGGCGTAGGTGTCTATCTTCACGCCGTCGAGCGTCAGTTGTGCACCTGTTGCGGAGAGATAATACATATGTGGCCAGATAGTGGTGGCACCGCCTCCGTCGGCCTCGCCCTTTCCGGCATAGAGCACGAACACCTGGTCCACCTCGCCGTCGCCGTCCCAGTCGTAGTCCTTGAAGTCCACCTCGGCGTTAGCAGCCTTCACGGCCTCCACAATGAGTTTGTCGGGATTCTTGTCGTCACCTTGTGAGTTGTTTGACCCATAATAACTGGCTTTGTTTGATGCGGTGTATGGCCCCACCACGTCGAAGGTCAGTTCAAACTTTCCTCCGCTTTGGGCCTTGAAATAGTCGGACACACTGCCTTTGAACGGGGAGGTATTGTAGTTCTCCTTGTTCAGTATGTCTTTGTATTTGGCCAGGTTGTTGGCTGTCTTAAACTTGGTGTCCGTGTACTGCATCAGGATGACGATGCCCTTCTTCGGGCCCAAATACTCGGTACGCTCACCAATGCTGACACGACGCGGGGCACGACGGGCGCCAATGGCCGACTTCACCTGACGGCGTTGCATGGCATTGCGGCGCAACTGCTCCATATCGGCCCGACGGTAGGTGCCGTCTTCCTGGGCCACCAGTTGCCTACCGTCCGATGTCTGCCAAAAGTGTATATGCTCATCGCCCACGAGTTGGGCTTTCACCTCAGTTCCGTCGGCCAAACGAATGGTTTGCCACACTCCCTTTTTGGCTGGCACAGCCATAGCGGCTATCGAGAACAAAGCCACTGCCAAAGACAAAAATAACCTCTTCATCAATTTCTTATTAGTAGGAAAAATGTAAATAATGTGCAAAATTACTCATTTTCTACCAATTAAGCACTCCAACCATCCGTTATTTTATAGTTCTTTAACTCAACTTTCATGAACTACCATACCCTTTGAGAATTGGCGTCTCCCCTACAATCAACTTGTATTCTTTAACCTATAAATGTCAGAATTCCACCAAAATACGGAACACACGGCCTGGGGCTTCGACCCAACGCTGCATGGCCTCGGCAGCCTGTTCGGGCTTCACCACGGCCGATATGAGGCGGTCTACGGGACAGGTTTTGCGCTCCATATAACGGATGACGGCACGGAAGTCGCTGGGCTGGGCATTGCGTGAGCCGCGAATGTCAAGTTCCTTCTGCACGAAATACTTGGTCTGGAACGACACCTCTGTCTTGGCATAGCCGATACAGACGACGCGCCCCGTGAAGGCCACCTCGTTGACGGCCATCTGGTAGGTGGGTGCGCTGCCTACGGCCTCTATCACCACGTCGGGGCCGAAGCCGCCGGTCATCTCCTGCAACTTCTGGTGCACATCCTCTGTGCGAGTGTTCACGGTGAAAGTGGCTCCCATCTGGCGGGCCAGTTCCAGTTTCTCGTCGTCGATGTCGGCGGCAATGACGACGGCACCACGCTGTGCCGAGCGCACGACGGCACCCATGCCCACCATACCGCAGCCAATGACCATCACCACGTCGATGTCGGTCACCTGGGCACGGCTCACGGCGTGGAAGCCCACACTCATCGGCTCTACCAGGGCCGTCTCACGGGGAGTGAGGCTGCCAGCGGGAATGACTTTCCCCCACGGCAAGCAGAGGGTCTCGCGCATGGCTCCCCAGCGCTGCACGCCCAGCGTCTCGTTGTGCTCGCAGGCATTTACACGCCCGTTGCGACACGAGGCGCACTTGCCGCAATTGGTGTAGGGGTTCACCGTCACCACCATTCCCTCGTGGAGGCCGTCGGGCACATTCTTGCCCACTTTCTCCACCACGGCACCCACCTCATGGCCAGGCACCACCGGCATCTTCACCATCGGGTTGCCGCCACGGAAGGTGTTCAGGTCGCTACCGCAGAAGCCCACATATTTCATTCTCAACAAGACCTCGTCGTCGCCCATCTGGGGGGCATCGATGTCAATCACCTTCATAACCGAAGGCTCGCTAATTTGTATTGCTTTCATTTCTTATTTTGTTTGTATTTTATTCGCTCATGTTCTTGACGTAAGGCAGTTCGGGCAAATTCTTGAAACCGTAGAGGCGGCGGGCATTCTCGCCCAGCAGGAGCCGTTTCTGGTCGTCGGACAGTTCGCGGCTTTTCGTGATGAAGTCGTAACTCATACGGTAGGTGATGGCGGTGATGGTGCGGGGATAGTCGCTGCCCCACATCAACTTGTCCCAGCCCACGAGGCTGGCGGCCTCCTTCAGGGCACGAATGGCCGAGGGGAAGGGGTAGAACTCCGTGTTGTAGAGCCAGGTGATGCCGCCGCACTCCAAGTAAACGTTCTCGTTGAGTGCCAGACATACCTGCATCAGCCACGACGGGTTGTCCCACGGCGGCGTCACGGGCTGGTCGGCCATGCAGAGGTGCCCAATGGCAATCTTCAGTTGCGGGCACTCCTCGATGACCTCGCTCAGTTCGGCTGCCTGCTCGTCGCCATCCTTCAGGGTGATGGAGAGCAGTTTCCCCTCCTTCTCCATCAGGCGGAACATCTGCATCATTTCGTCGGAGAGCAGGCTGCGCCCCCCCAGACGATGGCCGGGGATGGCCATGCCCTTGAAGCCGTCGTCGATGAGCAGACGGCGGGCCTCGTCGAAGAAACCGTCACGGAGATAGTCGGCCATTGCAAAGCAGAAGAAGCGGTCGGGGTACTTCGCCTGCACCTCCTTGAGGTAGTCGTTCTGCAGGCCGTCGATGAACTCCTGCACGACCACGGCCCCCGCCACCTGGGCGTAGTCCATATTCGAGAGGAACACCTCGGCAGTATTATGCCCGTCTATCATAAAGGGTGGCAGCATCTGCCGCTCCTCGCCGAGGAACATTGCCCTTCCGTTGGGCAGCGGCGAAATGCGCTTCCCGTTCCACTCTGTGTCCTGTGTGTACCACAAGTGGCTGTGTGCATCTATGATTGTCATTTGATTCGGTTATTTTGTTAATTTCTGATACAATCTGAACAATTCGGCTACGATGTACGTTTCCTTTTCGTCGCCTGCGGTCTTGGAGTCCAAGCCGTAAGCCTCCATCACGGCGCAGTCGTTCTGTTCGTGCGCTTTCCTCAGTTCGGCGGGCATAGTCAGTTCATCGTAGAGGTCAGCCAAACTGGAGTCAGGGTATTTGGCACGAGCATCAAGAATGGCCTGCGCTGTCCGCTCAATCTTCTCACGCTGTGCCTCCGTAGGCGACGGCCAGGGGAAGTTGTTGTAGACAATAGTGTTAGAATAACTGTAATCGCTTTTCAAGCGTCCGCAAGTCACTCTCATCCAAGTCATATGCACATTACTCATAAGAACGCCAAAATGATATAATGAAGCCTCTTGTATACAGAACAACTTGTCTCCTGGAATAACATCTGGTGTCAAATAGTCCATCGGAATGTATTTTCTGTTTTCTGATGAAACTTTTGGCAATGCTACATAATTGGACTTACACTCAAACGGAGCACCAAACAATGTTGGTTCATTTGCAGACTTAAGTGTGCTGCTTCTTTTACTCAACAGTCTGAATGCTTTTACTTTTGCTATCCTGTCAACAACGAATGGGCACTTCCTCAGTATTGTGGGATTGGCATTCTTCAGCCATAGACAATAGCGGGGTTTTCTGTCTATGAAATCTTTTCCCATCATAAATGGACGCAGAAACACTGCTGCTTGAGGTTCCTTCTTCAGCAGATACTCCTTCTCTTCCAGTGTTAGAATCAAATTGCCATCATCTATTGGCTGTCCCCCCAAACAAATCGTGGGAACATCGCATAATGGCCTCATTCGCTTCTCTATGAAAACATTTGGTGCATCCAAAAGATAGCCGTTAATGTTTTCAGCAACCACATGTTGCTTATCATTCAAATAGATGATTCTTTTTCCTGTGTGATTGAATGAGAAGCCAATGATGACACAATGGACGTGGGCTTTCTGAGTGGCTTCACTATCCCAGCGAAATGTCTTCCAGGCAAAATCAATGGTCAGGCCTCTTTCAAAAAGAGGTTTCCAAAGATTGGCTACGGCACTGCCCTGGGTGATTGAGTTTGTGGACACAAAAGCCACCTTGACTTTAGAATTACGGGCAAGGTCAGATGCCCGCTTGTACCAACAAGCCACATAATCCAAATCAGCGACACCATTCCATTTGTTTCCAAACACATGCAGGACATCTTCTTTCTGGCTTTTACTCATCCATCGTGCCCCTACGAATGGAGGATTACCAATGATATAGTCGTAACGAACCCCTATTCTGACTGATGGTTTCGGCCCAATATGCTGATGGGCAGTCACAAGGTTAATATCATCATAAACAACCGGTTCGCTTGCCACCAGTCCACTTTCATCAGGGATAATATAGGTATTCTTGGCATATATAGTGGGATGATTAGGAACAACATCCCACGAATCCCATTCCATTCGTAAAGCATTTCCTTCGCGAATATTGTGGAACGCTTTCAGCGGCAGGTAGTCAATGTCGTGCTTGATGATTCTTTCTGTCTCAGCCAGCATTTGCGCCTCGCTAATCCAGAGGGCAGTAGTGGCTACGGTGACGGCAAAGTCGTTTATTTCAATGCCGTAGAACTGCTGGATGGAGACTTTGATGGGATTCAGGAACTCGCCCATCATCGTCTGCCCGTGGTATCGCTCGCGGATGGCCTCGTTCTCCAGTCTTCTCAATGAGAGGTAGGTTTCGGTGAGGAAATTGCCGCTGCCACAGGCAGGGTCGAGGAAGGTGAGCGAAGAGAGTTTCATCTGATAGTCACTCAGTTTCCGCTGACGCTGTTTTTCAACCTTTTCCATTAAAATCTCGTCCAACTCCCTGCGAAGGCCGTTGAGGAACAGCGGGTCAATGACCTTGTGAATGTTCTCAATCGATGTGTAGTGCATACCGCCCGTGCGTCGCGTCTCAGGGTTGAGGGTGCTCTCGAAGACGGCTCCGAAAATGGTGGGCGAGATTTCGCTCCAGTCGAAGTCGAGCGAGGCATTCTGAAGCAGCACGGTCTTCAATTCTTCGGTAAACTGAGGGATTTCTATATCCTCCTCGAACAGGCCGCCATTGGTGTAAGGAAAAGCCTTGAGGTCGTCCTGCAGATAGCGTGAACGCTTGTCCTCCGGCTTGTTGAGCGTGTCGAACAGGCGGATAAGTGCATTTCGCACATCCTTTGCCTCGTAGGCAGCCAGATAGTTGTGGAACTGGTCGCGCCCAAAAATGCCAGCATCCTCGGCATAAAGGCAGAACACGATGCGCACACACAGGATATTGAGCCAGCGCAGAGCCTCTGGCGAACTGTCGTCATACTGGGTGAGCAATGCGTCGTATATGCGGCCCACAATCTCGCCAGCCTGCATCGACACCCGCATTTCCTTCGACAGATGGGTACTCTCTTCGTCGACAAGGAACTGCAAACGATAGTACTCACGCTCCAGATTTTCCAAAAGGACACTTTGCGGCTCGCTATGTGGCCGCTCCATATCATAAACCAGAAACTCCTGGAAATTGCACGTCACTATCCATCGCGGACGCTCCGAATAGGACATCTCAAAAGCATAATGCCTCGCCTGCTCGAAAGGGGTGAGCCGACGGCCATTGCTCTGGACAGCGGGCTCGCGCAGATTCTTGCCAATGCTCTTCTGTTCTATCACCACCTTTGTCGATGGGATATGGCCGTCGATGAAGTTGGTCGTTCCCGACTTCACCGGCACCTCGTAACGGATGAACTGGCTGGGGTTCTCCACGCCAAACACCTCGGTGAGCAACTCCGTCCAGAAGGTCTGCGTGTCGCCTTTCTCATATCCCCTACCCTTCCACCGACGAGCAAAATCCGCCGCTGACGAGGCCATCTGCTTCTCAGTATTCATACCGTGATTATGAGTTTTTCCAGCGGACGAACATTTGGTCGCCGATGATTTCCTGGACTTTCTTGACGAGTTGCTCGTCGAGGGGTTCCTCCACGTAGGCGATGTTCTTGAGCACGTTCTTGGGGTTGGCGCTGCTGAAGAGGGTGGAGGCAATGCGGGGGTTGAGGCTGGTGGAGAACTGGATGGCCAGTTTGTCGATGGGGTAGCCCTGCTCACGGCAGTAGGCGGCGGCACGGGCACAGGCCTCCTTCAGGGCAAGCGGGGCGGGGTGCCAGTCGGGCGTGCCGCGGTCGGAGAGCAGGCCCATTGAGAAGGGCGAGGCATTGATGACGCCGATACCTTTCTGCTCGAAGAAGTCCAGGTAGTCGGTCAGCAGCGTGTCGTTCAGGGCATAGTGGCAGAAGTTGAGGATGCTCTCGACGGTGCCCTCCTCCGAGTGCTCGATGACCCACTTCAGGTTCTCCGGCTGGAGGTCGGTGATGCCCACGTGGCCCACCACGCCCTTGCGCTTCAGGGCGACGAGGGCAGGCAGCGTCTCGTCGACGACCTTCTGCAGACCGCCGGGGAGGTCGACCTGGAACTCCACGTCGTGCACATTGATGATGTCGATGAAGTCCACGCCCAAGCGTTCCATACTCTCGTAGACGCTGCGGGTGACACGCTCTGCCGAGTAGTCCCAGGTGTTCACGCCGTCCTGACCGTAGCGTCCCACCTTTGTGGAGAGCACATAGCGGTCGCGCTTCACCTGGCGCAAGGCCTTGCCCAGCACCATTTCGGCCTTCAGGTGGCCATAGTAGGGCGACACGTCGATGAAGTTGATACCGTTGTCGAGTGCTGTAAAGACGGCCTCGATGCCCTCTTCCTCACGTATGCCGTGGAACACGCCGCCCAATGACGAGGCTCCGAAGCCCAAGTTTGACAGCCTCAGGCCAGTTTTTCCCAATTCGTTGTAAATCATATCTTTTCTGTTGTTTTTTATTTATTCATACAGATGGAACATCCGCTCCATCATCTGCCATTTCTCGTCGCTTGTGGCACCCTCGGCACATTGCTGGAAGCGGGCCACGTAGGCCTCCCACTCCTGCTGGCGGGGCAGCGTGGCCAGCCGCGCCATCGCCTCGTCCCATTGGAAGTCGGGCGGCGTCTCGACAATCATCACCAGCCGAGTGCCCAGGATGTATATTTCCATCTCCAGGATGCCCACCTGTCGGATGCCGTCGAGAATTTCCCGCCACGCCTCCTCCTTGCTGTGCGCCTTGCGGTAGAGGGCAATCAGTTCAGGGTCATCTCTCAGTTCCAACGTCTGCACATATCGTTTCACTGGGCCGTTGTAAGTCTTTACGCTTGTTCCTTCTGTCATTTAGTTAATACGTTATATAGTGCAAGTTGCAAGGAGTGAAAGGGACGATAGTCCGAGTTCCTCCCATCCTTCGGGAATATCATACGGAAATTATAGAATTCTACACATTATTATATTATAAGTCAACTTTTCGCTATCTGTCCCCCTACAATCGGCAGAAGCTTGTATTATATTATTATAACGGAAAAGACGGCCATTTATTTCTGTGTTTCGGCAGAAATGTGTAACTTTGCCGCAAAATTTGCACGCTCATGACAATGAAGATTACATTTCTGGGCACAGGCACCTCGTGCGGCGTGCCAGTAATTGGCTGCCAGTGTGAGGTTTGCCAGAGCCACGACCATAGAGACCGACGGTGGCGCAGTTCCATCCTGGTGGAGACGGAACGCACGCGCCTGCTGGTGGACTGCGGCCCCGACTTCCGCGAGCAGGCCCTCACCCTACCCTTCCGCCGCATCGACGGCATACTCATCACCCACGCCCATTACGACCACGTGGGCGGTATGGACGACGTGAGGCCCTACTGCCAGTTTGGCGAAATCAACGTCTATGCCGACCGCCTGGCCTGCGAGGGCATGCTCCAGATGCTGCCCTACTGTTTTGCCGAGAACCGCTATCCCGGCGTGCCCGCCATCGGGCTCCACGAAATCAGCGCCGGCGTGCCGCTCACCATCGGCGACATCGACATCCTCCCCCTGCGCGTGATGCACGGGCGGCTGCCCATCCTCGGCTTCCGCTTCGGCCCCTTCGCCTACATCACCGACATGAAGACCATCGACGACGACCAGTTGCCGCTCCTGGAGGGCGTAGAGACACTGGTAGTCAACGCCCTGCGCTTCGACAAGCCCCACCACTCCCACCAACTCGTCGACGATGCCGTCGCCTTCGCCCGCCGCACAGGTGCCCGCCACACCCTCATCACCCACCTCTGCCACGACATCGGCCTGCACGACGCCGCCAACGCCCGCCTACCCCAAGGCGTGGAACTGGCCTACGACGGCATGACGCTCGACATCTGAACCCCTAAGTGGATTCAATAATATAACGGAAAAAGATGGCGGGAAGGCTCTTCGGGGCAAAGCCAACCTAATGTTGATTGAAGGTTTTTGGCGTTTTTCTTTGGCCGTTAAGAAAAGAATGTGTAATTTTGCAGCAAGAAAACGAAAATTTATTTTTATAAGTCGAAATGTATAGAAGCAAAACATGTGGTGAGTTGAGACTCACCGACGCCGGACAGCAAGTGACACTGGCCGGATGGGTACAGCGCACTCGCAAGATGGGCGGTATGACGTTTGTCGATCTGCGCGACCGCTATGGTATTACACAATTAGTGTTCGACGAGTCGAAGGACGCTTCGCTCTGCGACCGTGCCAACAAACTGGGACGCGAGTTCTGCATCCAGGTCACGGGCCTGGTGAGCGAGCGCGAGTCGAAGAACCCGAAGATGCCCACAGGCGACATCGAGATTCTGGCCCGCAAACTGAACATCCTCAGCGAGAGCATCACGCCCCCCTTTACCATTGAGGACCAGACCGACGGCGGAGACGACATCCGTATGAAATACCGCTACCTGGACTTGCGCCGCACCGCCGTGCGCAAGAACCTGGAACTGCGCCACAGGATGACCATCCTTATCCGCAACTTCCTCGACAACCTGAACTTCATCGAGGTGGAGACGCCCATCCTCATCGGCTCCACGCCAGAGGGTGCCCGCGACTTCGTGGTGCCCTCGCGCATGAATCCCGGTCAGTTCTACGCCCTGCCGCAGTCGCCACAGACACTGAAGCAGTTGTTGATGGTCTCTGGCTTCGACCGCTACTTCCAGATTGCCAAGTGCTTCCGCGACGAGGACCTGCGTGCTGACCGCCAGCCAGAGTTCACCCAGATAGACTGCGAAATGTCTTTCGTTGAGCAGGAGGATGTGCTGGAGGTCTTTGAGGGACTGGCCCGCCACCTGTTCAAGGAGGTGCGCGGTGTGGAGTTGCCCCCGCTGCAACGTATGACGTGGCACGAGGCCATGCGCCGCTTCGGCAGCGACAAGCCCGATTTGCGCTTCGGTATGGAGTTCGTCGAACTGATGGACCAACTGAAGGGCACTGGCACATTCCCCGTCTTCAACGAGGCCAACTACATCGGCGGCATCTGCGTGCCCGGCTGTGCCGACTACACGCGCAAGCAACTCGACCAACTCACCGATTTCGTTAAGCGTCCGCAAGTGGGCGCCAAGGGCCTGGTCTATGTGAGGTTCAACGCCGACGGCACGGTGAAGTCATCCGTCGACAAGTTCTATGAGCCGGAAGTGTGGCAGAAAGTCAAGGAAGCCTGCGGTGCCAAGGACGGCGACCTCGTGCTCATCCTCTCCGGCGACAATGCCAACAAGACCCGCGTACAACTCTGCACGTTGCGCTTGGAGATGGGCGACCGCCTGGGCCTGCGCGACAAAGACAAGTTCGTGTGCCTCTGGATTGTCGACTTCCCGCTGTTCGAGTGGAGCGACGAGGAGCAGCGCCTCATGGCCACACACCACCCGTTCACTATGCCCAACCCCGACGACATACCCTTGCTCGACACCGACCCCGCCCGTGTGCGTGCCGTGGCCTACGACTTCGTGTGCAACGGCGTGGAGGTGGGCGGCGGCTCACTCCGTATCCACGACGGCAAGTTGCAGGAGAAGATGTTCGAGATTTTGGGCTTCACCCCCGAGCGGGCGATGGCTCAGTTCGGCTTCCTCATCAACGCCTTCAAGTACGGTGCACCGCCTCATGCCGGACTCGCTTTCGGTCTCGACCGCTTCGTCTCGTTGATGGCTGGCCTCGACAGCATCCGCGACTGCATCGCATTCCCGAAGAACAACAGCGGCCGCGACGTCATGCTCGACGCCCCCGGCGTCCTCGACCCCAAGCAGCTGGAGGAGCTGAACCTCAAAGTAGAGCTGTCCGACTGACGAATCTTATACCCCCAACCATCAGGAGCCTTCAACCATAACAGTTGAAGGCTCCTTTCTTGGATAGATATGAAACTTCTTTCTTTGACTTGGCAGTTTGACCTTGTGACATCGTACTTGATTATCTTGAAATCCTAATAAAGTTGCTCATCCTTGCACTTCGGCACCTGAGTCACTATGTTCGTCTACTATTCCTTTTTCTATTATGTTTCTTAACATTTGTTCTGAATGGGCCATTCTTGTTTGATAATCATCAAACGACTGTGATTGAAAGCCGACATTCATGGCATGCACCGACATATCGCCTCCCATCCCCATGAGCGTCTTAGATGAAAAACTCTTGGAGTTCCAATCCACAGGCACAATAAAGCCACCTTTTTTCAGATTTAAAATATGCATATACGAGATAACCTGATACAAGTCTTTTGTTTGTACTTTGGCCCAGTCGTCATACCATTTGTATTTCGCGTCAAGCACCATTTCCTTACTAAGGAAATCGGGGTAGCACCAACCAGTCCTGTCTGAAAACAGGCACTTGTGTCCAGTGCCTATATTGTTTCTCGGATGCTCGAAGCCTATATCTGCAAGGAAGGTATTCAGATATTCTTCCCATACCCAAGCGCCGTCAAACAACACACCGCAGATTTCATCATCGTCACAACCATATTTTATCTCTTCTTGGCAAAGTATCTGTATGCATAATTGCTGTAATGGCCGATACTCACCATCATAATAAGGATGGCTTATAGGACGAAGGTTCTGGCTTATTACCTTTTGCCGTTCGTTGCGATTGTAAGACGCTGTGGCCTGGTTTATGGCTTTCACGGCATTGGCAGTGTCCTCGTCATTTTGGAGGATGACTCCAGAGTATCTATGGTGCGATATGTAATCAATTGTGTGGCGAATTAATTGAGTAAGATGATTGTCTTGGGCGTATTCTCGGGTAGTATATGCAATGTTGCCTGCAAAAGGGATGTTCTGCCTGATGTGTCGAGGAATGTCTATACGTCCCTTCACATTGGCATCGTTATAGTTCCGTGTCTGATACTCCCTGTACATACCTTGCTGCATGGCCCGTTTCAGAAAAGCAGGAAACAGGTAAATGAGGAAATCGAATATGCTTTCATCGTCAGAGTTGAACTGCAGGTCAAAGAGATTGACGGCAAACACCTTTCGCAGCATATAGTGCAGGAAATAGTCGTTCTCACCTTTTGCAAAGCGAGAACTGATGCTGACCTTGGTGTTGCCGCAGCCAATGAAGCCCATGATGTTACCTGTCACAATCTTGTCATTTTTCACTTCGAGGATGTGGGCATTCCCAATCTTATCCCCGTATACCTCCAAGTCTTGTGGGAATATTAACAAATTGGGATGCTCTTCAAAGCAAAGCGTCGCGATGGTAGGCTCTGCCAACTTCTTCAGCGTTTCAAGATGGCAAAGCTCCGCCTCCGTCAAGAGCCGCTCGGAATTGTCCTTCGTCTTAATGGGCAGGCTTCTCATCTATGCTCGTCTTATTGTATGCATCATGCAATATCTCCAACAGCACCTTTGCCCTGCGGTTGCCACGTAAGTACTCAAAGAGCAGACCTTTTAGGTGGTTCTCCCAAAGGCATTCGAATGGATTGACGCTGTCTTGATAGTCGAGATATTTCCTGAAATAGGCAGCCCCTATTTGATAGGCATCGTCCAGCCCTTCTGTCTCAGAAATGGCTTTGTTAAGGTTGAACATCCTTGTCTTTATTTCATCTTTGACGAGCGCAAAGTCAGCGTCGCTCTCTATCATGTTCGCATAACTTTCCTCTGCCGTCACTTCCTGCCAAGCAAAGCGGCGGCGCATCGCAAAGTCCATACTCTCCACGTTGCGGTCGATGTCGTTCATCGTACCGATGAGATAAACGTTCTCAGGAACATAGAAGCCATCCTTGAACACGTCGCCCTCCTCTATCATGTTCTGATATTGCGTGTTTACCTTTCCTTTCTCACCCCGATAGCCCGGATCAATAGAGAAGAACAATTCACCGAATATTTTGGAGATTTCACCACGGTTGATTTCGTCGATGATAAAGACGAAAGGTTTTTGCTTAATTTCTGTAGGAATAACTATTGTCTCAGATATGCCTTGTTGATAGACAGCATTAAGCACAGCCCAGTAGGACGAAGAATGACACCCACGAATAGCTGCTGTAACAGCTTTGTGGATATTTGTTATAGTGTTCAAAGATTTGGCATTTGGGTAAACTTTTGCAAGTTTAGTAAGACGCTCAAAAGAAACGGTATACTCACGGCCGTCAGTTTTCCCAGAGGTTCGAAGGATAATATTGTTATTATCCGATACTCTAAGAACATCCATTGTCTTACCTTCTGTTTTGAGGCTAATTTCCTGAATGTCACCATTTTCTATTTTGTCTACAAATTCGTTGTACTTTTCTTCAAGAGTATGTTCAGCCGTTAGTTCTTTTTGAGATTTCTGGCTATTTTCTATATTCTTGAAAGCTTCCTTGCAAAACTCCTTAAACACCCCATCCCTTCTTTCAAACCCGACATTCCCATTGTCATCGTTTATAGGTCTCAACCCCTCCACAAAATCTGTATAGTCATACGACGGATGGAACTGCACAAAGCCAACCTCTGCTCCCATTTCCTCTGCTATGGCTTTCGCCATATAGGTCTTTCCCGTTCCCGGCGCTCCCGTCAGAATCAGGTTTTTATTCGCTTTCAACAAGTCAATATATTTCTGATATTTCGACTCCATTGTTTCTTGGGTATTGATGTTCAACAATTCTTTAATGTGCAGTGCCTGCTTGTCTGTTGTTCCCTGAAAGAACTGGCTGTTTCCCATTTCCTCGTTTTGCTTGGGTATCTGTAAGAAATCGCGCCACTGTACCTCCCTGCTCATCGGGTTCTCTTTTGCCTCGTTGAGAACACAATCAGACGTTATCACTCCCCATCCGTGCAACAGATGATACTGCTTTCCATTCCCTTTTTTGGGCTCAAAGACAACAACAATGTCGCCAACATTCACCTCGTTGATAAAAGCCCAGTAAGCATCGGGAATCTTCAAGTCGCCGTTGCCCACATCCTGCTGATAGGCTTTCCGCAGGGCATTCTTTGACTTGTATGGCCTGAAATCCTTGATGGTCTTGGCCGACGAGCCAATCTCCAAAACGTCCTGTGATTCCGACAAAAAAGACTTGCTCCAAAGCCAAACACGCTGCTTATTGGGGAACATGATCTGACGGATATATTCTAACTGGTCAGGAAAAGTGACGAACAGCATCCATAGAATGTCTTGAGCAAGAAGCAAGTCGCATTTTTCCTGCCCCTCCAGCGATGTAGATACTATTTGCTGAAACGTTTCGTCGTGGGAAATCAATTTACACAGGGGAGTCACCAACTCCAGGAAATGCTTATAGCATTGTCCCGTAGGTCTTATTTCTTCTCCAAAATATTTGCAGAGGTTTGTATAGACATCATATTTATATATGGTGTACTTCCATGGATTGATGCATGTGAGAATCACCGAAGCTGTTCTCTCGTCGTTGGCCTTGCTGTTGTAGCCCTCCAACGGGAGCATTCCCGCCATCGTTGATTTGTAATCGGACAATCGCTTGTTTAAGGGTTGTGACTCGTCAGCCAACTTGTTCAAAGCCATTTCAAGCTCGGCGGGCTTGTTGTCCATAAGATATTTTAAACTTTTGTTATCTCTTGCGGCATCAATGAGATTTTCAAAGCCTCCCAACTCTGATTTTTTAGGGTTAGCTACATGGTCTCGAATAATGTCAATTGGCGTTTTCCCCTTATTGACCGTAATCAGCTGCCATTTATATAACTCAGTCCAGTAAGCCCCATTGATAGGGATGTTCTTTCGCAGTTCCTTGTAACGTTCAATCAGATACCTGTAAAGATAGTCCTTGACAGCCTCGACCAATTCGGAGCGGAGTTCCCACTCGAATGTTCCTACGCTTTCTTTGGACAGTTCTTTACCCTCATTCATCGGGATAATCCAGAAACAAGGCGTGCCATCAGGCCGAATCACTTGAAATCGTTCCAACCGCTTCTGAACATACTTGCCCAGTTCCCTAATGTTAGCATTCAGCTTTTGAGCATTGCCTCCCATGGCATTGCTTACTGCCGTACAGGAACCACGATGAGCTGGGTAGTAGAAAAAGCGTAATACCGTTTCCTTATATGTCTGTGGTGTATTCTCGTCCAGTAATATCTCCAACCACTCTTTCTGGCTGATACCGATATTGCAAGAATACACATCGCCATTCTGTTGTACTTGTATTGTCTGCATTGTAATAGATATGCTACTTTACCAAAGGGCAACTCTTCCCAAACTGCCTCCAAAGTCGAGGGATGCAGTAGTGAAGCCAAGTGCCTTGAAGACGCGGCTCATGGTGGGAATTGTGATGCTATATCCTCTTTCCAGTTTAGATATTTGGGCTTTCTTCACTCCAATTCGTTCACCAAGTTCCTCCTGTGTAAGATTATTTTCGAGGCGGGCTTTCTTAATGGCTTCCCCAAGCTTATAGGCATATACAGCTTCATCAACACTACTCTCGAAAGCGTCGCGACGTGGCGTGCCAACTTTGCCAAGGTCTCTGTCAAGTACTTCCTCGAAATCAATAAACTTCATGTCTCCAATCTGTTCCATACTTACTGCTTTTTATTGTCAAAATATTGTTTTCTAATCTCTAGTGCTTTGGTAATCTCCTTTTGAGGCGTTTTCTGTGTCTTCTTTACAATGCCATGTGTAGCGATAATAAGCGTTTCGTTCTGTGTGTCCCAAAAGGCAAACAAACGATATTTTATTTTGTTATAGAGGGTGCGAAACTCCCATATCTCTGTATCTCCCAGTTTCTTGAAGATTTCGTTATCACGCTCTCCTTTCTGAACCCTTCGTATGTTATATCTTATCTTATCTGCAACCTTTGGAGGTAATGACAGCAAGAAATGATCCGCTTCAGCCGTCAATAACAGTCGAAATACCTTTTGTTCCATCATTTATCGATTTGGGTGCAAATATAGCAATAAGTTTCCGAATTACGATACTCTGTGGAATAAAAAAAGTTTTTTATCATTAATATTAACTAAATCCTTTCCTATAGGCTACATTTTGCAATACCGCCATGTTCTTCGCTATTCCTCTACAAATCCGTCCATGATGGCGGTGGGGGTGGCCTTGCTGTCGAAGGCGCCGAGCTTGTAGCCGCCGGGCAGGCATTGCGGTTCCCAGTAGAATACGCCTCGGCAGTGGCCGTCGGTCTCGTTGCGGGCTTCGCGGACGACGCGGGTCAGCTGGCGGCGGCCCTCCTCCATCTTCTCGGGGTGCTGCTCGTCCACCTCGTAGCCCGTCTCCACAATCATCACGTCGCACTGGTACTTCTCGCTGACGTGGCGGATATTCTTGATGCAGTCGGTGATGATGTCGTCTGCGTTCAGCTCAGGGTGGCCGTCCATTGCCCAGTAAGGATAGAGCGACATGCCCACCATGTCGAACTTGCCGCCGTATTTCAGGACGATGTCAAGGTTCCAGTCGTAGATGTCCTGCCTGTGGCCACGGTCCAGATGTACGATGACGATGGCATTGGGAAAGACCTCCTTCACGGCATCGTAGCCTGCACGGATGAATCCGGCGTACTGCTGCGGCTGGGTCTTGATATGGCCCATATCCCACAGCATGCCGTTGGTGGTCTCGTTGCCCACCTGCACCCATCGAGGCTCTATGTCGTTCTCCTTCAGCAGCGAGAGCACGTCGACGGTGTGGTTGCGCACGTCCTGCTTCATCTCCTCAAACGAGTGTCCTTCCCAAGCCTTCGGTATGGGCTGCTTGCCAGGGTCGGCCCAAGAGTCGCTGTAGTGGAAGTCCACCATCAGGTCCATTCCTAGTGCCTTCACGCGCTTCGCCATTGCCAGCAGTTCGTTCTTGTCACAGTTGCCGCCACGCGGATTCACCCAAACGCGCATGCGGATGGCCGACATCTGGTAGTCGTTCTTCAGCAGTTCCAGACATTCGCGCTCCTGCCCGTTGCGGTCGTGGAACACCACGCCCCGCCGCTCCTGTCCTTGCAGGAATCCCACATCGGCACCCTTTACGAAATCCGCCGGTTGCGCCACAGCCGTGGCCGCAACCGTGCAGGCCAGCAGCAGAACAGAAAAGAATTGTCTTAGCCTCATCTTCGTTTAGTATTGCTCTCGAAGTCGTTGTCTTACTTCACCTGCACAATGCGATAGTCGTCTATGGTGCGGCGGTCTTCGCTGATGTTCAGACCCACCGCCCAGACAGAACGACTGTCGGCGGCAAAACGCACAGCATAGATGACCAGCCCCTCGAACAGCTCCTTTCGGCCCTCGAAGTAGCAGCGCAGCGTGTCGACGAGCAGTGACTTGCCGAAGCGGCGCGGTCGGCTGAGAAAGAAGTTCACGGCCTTGGTGCTTACCATTTTATATATATGCCGTTTTGTCCACATATACGGCACCGCTCTCGCGTATGCGGTCAAACTGCTGTACACCCACGGCGTAGCCCCTGTCGGTTAGGTCGCTGACAATAGTTCCCATCATCTCCATTCGTTATTAATGTCCGCTGCAAATATACTACATTTTTTGTGAACGGCCAAAAAAAGTGCCGAAAAGTTTGCCAGTTCCCGTTTTCTTAACAGATTGAAATTCACAGATAATTGTAATTATATCCTTAAATATGCTTAAAAACGGAGGTGGCGGGGGATACATTCATTGTTTTTCCCAATAAAAAGCTATATCTTTGCACCGAAAAAGATGATTAAATTCGTGACCGTACTCCCGATTTTTATGTAAAATTTAGGAGTTCACTCTCAAATTTTATGGCATTATGTATAAGAGAATATTTGATATTGAGAGCAAGTTGGATGAGGGAATGTTCCTGTTTGGTGCACGCCAGACGGGCACGAATTTAAAAAAGTGCCTACATTGCCTACACTTGAGTGTAACCAATTAAGCGACAATGGTTTATTTGATGTAGGAAAATTCTTTTAATGTAGGCAACAATATAATAATAATCGGAAACGGGTGGCTTTTTGCCTGCAAACTAACAGGAAACTTATGGTTACTGACGAACTGAGGAGGAGGATTGAGGAGGGGATGGGGCTTGTCCCCACCCGTGAGCAGGGGGAGGCCATTGCGACGTTCTGCCGCTTTGCGTCCGACTGGCGGCCGCAGGAGAGCGCGGCGATGGTGCTGCGCGGCTATGCCGGAACGGGCAAGACCACGCTGGCCGCCGCCATCGTGAAGGCACTGCGCAGCCTGCGGCAGAAAGTGGTGCTGCTCGCGCCGACGGGACGGGCGGCAAAGGTGTTCTCGCTCTACGCCGGCATGAACGCCTACACCATCCACCGACGCATCTACCGGCAGAAGACGGCGGCCGACCTGTCGGCCTTCAACCTGAACGACAACCTGCACACCGACACGCTCTTCATCATAGACGAGGCTTCGATGATTGCCTCGTGGAGCAACAGCACGGCGGCCGAGTTCGGCAGCGGCAACCTGCTGGACGACCTGGTGAAGTATGTCTATCAGGGCCACGGCTGCCGCCTGATGCTTGTGGGCGACCGCGCCCAGCTGCCGCCGGTGGGTCAGGACGAGTCGCCCGCCCTGAGCAGCGACGTGCTGCGCGGCTATGGCTTGACGCTCTACGAGGCCGACCTGCACGAAGTGCTGCGTCAGAGCCAGGCGAGCGGCATACTCTGCAACGCCACCCGCGTGCGCCAGATGCTGATGGGCGACGTGACGGCCCTGCCCAAGATGCGCTTCGCGGGCTTTGCCGACATACAGATGGTGCCCGGCGACGAACTGATTGAGGCACTGGCCGGCAGTTACAGCCGCGTGGGCGTGGACGAGACGATGGTTGTGACGCGCTCGAACAAGCGGGCCAACGTCTACAACCAAGGCATCCGCCGCACCGTGCTCGACCGCGAGGACAGGCTCTGCCGAGGCGACCAACTGATGGTGGTGAAGAACAATTATTTCTGGAGCAGGGAGATGAAGGAATTATCCTTCCTGGCCAATGGCGACCGCTGCGTGGTGCAGCGCGTGCGCAATGTGCACGAACTCTATGGCTTCCACTTTGCCGAAGCCACATTGCAATTCCCCGACTACGACGACCTGGAACTGACGGTCACCGCGATGCTCGATACGCTGACGTCCGAAGCGCCTGCGCTGACGCAAGAGCAGCAGGAGCAATTTTACCAGAAGCTGATGGAGGACTACGCCGACATCCCACTGAAGTCCGACCGCCACCAGCGATTGAAGACAGACGCCTATTACAATGCCCTACAGATAAAGTACGGCTATGCCGTGACCTGCCACAAGGCGCAGGGCGGCCAATGGGCGCACGTCTATATTGACCAGGGCTATATGACCGATGACATGCTCACACCCGATTATCTGCACTGGCTCTACACCGCCCTGACACGCGCCACGGAAAAGGTGTTTCTGGTGAACTGGCCGAAGACTCAGACGGAGTAATTATCTCAGTTTATACTTGATGGTTTTCAGCAGACAGCGCAGGTAGCGCCTGAGCGAAATGCCGTGCCTGCTCCGATGCCACAGCCAGAACCAGCTGCGGCCAATGAAATCTTTGCGGATGTCGAACTCGACCATATCGTCGATGTCCTGAAAGCCCTGGGCCTCGGCGTCACGCCTGATAAGCTCACAGAGACGCTGGTCGTCGGCGTTGTCGGGATGGCTGTCGGCCACGAACTGCAGCCGCCACTTGATAGAGAAGCGAACCGCCTCAATCTTGTCCTCGATGCTCTTCATGTCGTGGCTGATGGAGAGCCCGTTGCCGCGATACTGGAATCCTGGTTCCCGCGTGTTTGCCACGCCGTGACTGGCAGCGGCAATGAAGGCGCTGATGTCGTCGCTCTGCCAGCCGTAGGGCAGCTTGTAGAATCCGCCGTTGCGGCGCAACGTCTCCGTCTTGAAGAGCCAGTCGCCTAAGTGGGTGTTGCGCGGATTGTAGATGAGCGAGTAGACCGACTCCCACTCTGGCCGTTCCTCCAGCACGCAGACGAAGCGCGAGTCGTCGTCGATGATTTCGCTGCGTGCATGATATAGGTCCAGGTCGGGATATTTCTCTATCAGCTGGGCGAAGTCGGCCAGACAGCGGGGCGTCAGGTTGTCGTCGTCGCCCATACAGATGAGGTAGTCGCCGGTAGCGTGGCCGAGACAGATGTTCCAGTTGTCCACCACATCGCGTGCGCCGCAGTTCTTCTTGTTTTTGAAGTAGCGTATGCGCGGGTCGTTGTACTGGGCGACGATGGTGTCGAGGTCAAATGGCGACGCATCGTTGACGATGACCACCTCGTAGTTCTGCCAGGTCTGCGCCAGCACGCTGTCAATGGTTTCCTTCAGGTACTTGTCCTTGTAGGCCGGAATAGTGACACTGAATCTGACTGTTTCCTTCATTCTGCTTACTTTCTGGTCTGTCCTTCCCCTTCGATGAGCCATTTGTAGGTGGTGATTTCCTCCAAGCCCATAGGCCCACGCGGCCCCAGCTTCTGGGTGCTGATGCCTATCTCGGCACCGAGTCCGAACTGTGCTCCGTCGGTGAACGAGGTGGGCGCGTTCCAGTAGACACAAGCCGCGTCGACATTTGCCTGGAACATGCGGGCCGTGTCTGCATTGGCTGTGATAATCGACTCGCTATGGCCGGAGCCGTAGCGGTCGATGTGCTGCAGGGCTTCGTCGAGCGAAGCCACCGTCTTGACAGCCATCTTGTAGTCCATGAATTCCGTGCCGAAAGAGTCGGCTGTGGCAGGGTGAACTAGCGGAGAAGGGGCTAACGCCGCCAGAGCCTGTTCGTCGCAATAGAGCGTCACAGGCGGATTGTTCGCCAACAGCGGCTCCACCAATTGCGGAAGGTCGGCGAGGCGGCTCTTGTGGACGATGAGGCAGTCGAGGGCGTTGCAGACAGAGACGCGGCGTGTCTTCGCGTTGAAAACAATGCGTCGGCCCATCTCCAAGTCACCATCCTTGTCGAAATAAGTGTTCACCACGCCGGCGCCAGTCTCGACAACGGGCACACGGGCATTGTCGCGCACGAAGTCGATGAGGCGGCGACCGCCGCGAGGGATGCACAGGTCGATATAGCCCACAGCCCCCAGCATTTCGGCAGTGGCCTCGTGGGTGGCGGGAAGCAGTTCCACGGTATGCTCGACGACACCCTGCTGGCGAAGCACCTCGTGAATGAGGCTGACGGCCTCGCGGTTGGAGCAGTCGGCGTCCTTGCCGCCCTTCAACACACAGGCATTGCCGCTCTTGAAGCAGAGCGAGAACACGTCGAAAGTGACGTTGGGACGGGCCTCATAGACAATGCCTATCACGCCGAAAGGCACGCTCACACGGCACAGGCGCAGGCCGTTGGGCAGCGTCGAAGCCTTGCTCACATGGCCCAGCGGCGAGGGCAGCGAAGCCACGTTGCGCATATCGGCAGCAATGGCGTCGAGACGCGCCGGCGTCAGTTGCAGACGGTCGTACAGCGGATTTTCCTTCGACATACGCTCCAGGTCGAGGGCGTTGGCGGCCAAGATTCTCTCCTTATTATTAATAATAGCAGTGGCGACAGCCATCAGCACCTCGTTGCGGCGCTCGTCGCTTAGTCGGGCCAGCAGTTTGCCAGCCTCGCGGGCTTGCAGAAATTGTGGGTTCATATCATCAATGGTTTGGTGGCTGCAAAGGTACGAATAAAAAGCGAACCAGCAAAACATTGCCGCAACATTATTTTCACGGGGTTAGAGTGCGCCTGAAATTTGGACGAACCAAACTGGAAGTTTGGACGAACCAAAGTGGGAGTTTGGACGAACCAAACTATGAGTTTGGACGAACCAAATTATTAGGATCAGTCGTTTTCTTCGGTGCATCACGGCGCAGCCTCTCCCCTCTCTTGTAGGGAAGGGGTCGGGGGTGGGGTCAGTATCTTTATGGTTGACAAGAAATTACAAACCCCAACCCTGCCCCTCTCCTTGATAGGAGGGGAATGGCTGCACATGATTTAGGCAATATGCATCGGAATTAACGACTGACCCATTTTTAACGGTCTCTGCCAAATATAGGTCAATTTAACGCCAAGGAAGAAAAAAATACTGTGTTTCGCTTGGTGATACGAATCTTTTTATCTACTTTTGCACTTGAAACCAGAGCAAAGCAAGATATGAAAGCAACAGAACAGACACTTCAGCAACTGGAACGCGCCGTGCGCAAGGTGGCCGAGAAATTCCCAACGAACCAGGAGGCATCGCTGCTCACCGACCTGCATGTCCGTGTGACTCAGGAGACAGGCGAGTTGCTCATTTTCGACGACGACGACAACGAGCTGACGCGCTGCGTGGTGGAGCAATGGATTGACAACAAGGACGATGACTTCTACGAGGCCATCACCCCCATCATCCGCCGCTGCCTGGAGAAACAGCGCAAGACGGTCGACAACTTGTCGATACTGAAGCCCTACGCCTTCGTACTGGAGAACGACGAGCACGAGGCCGTGGCCGAACTCTACGTGGCCGACGACGACACCATCATCATCGACTCGGAACTGATGGAGGGGCTGGACAAAGACCTTGACGACTTCTTCGACAAACTGCTGAAATCGTGACGTCGGAAGAGGCTGGTGTAGAGCGGTTTACGGCGTGGCTGACGCGGCTCAACAGTTGGCGTCAGTCGCACGTGAGTGACCGTGTGTTCGTGCTCACGCTGGCTTTCTGCGTGGGCTTGCTCTCGGCAGTGGCGGCCTTTGTACTCCACTGGCTCATCAACCAAATCGGTGCCCTGCTAACCAGCCGGTTCGACGCTTCTTCGTCCAACTGGCTCTATCTGGTTTACCCCGTGGTGGGCATCTATCTCACATCCATCTTCGTGCGCTACGTGGTGAAGGACAACATTTCCCACGGCATCACGCGCATCCTCTACGCCATCAGCCAGAACCGCTCGCGGCTGAAGGCCCACAACACGTGGACCAGCGTGGTGGCCTCGGCCATCACCATCGGCTTCGGCGGCAGCGTGGGAGCCGAGGCGCCCATCGTGCTGACGGGATCGGCCATAGGGTCGTGCCTGGGCAAGGTGTTTAAGATGGACAGCCGCACGTTGATGCTCCTCATCGGCTGTGGAGCCGCCGGCGCCATTGCCGGCATCTTCAAGGCACCCATCGCCGGACTGGTGTTCACCATCGAGGTGCTGATGATAGACCTCACGATGTCGTCGCTTATGCCCATCCTCATCTCGTGCGTCACGGCGACGTGTTTCACCTACATCTTCAGCGGCGACGCCGCCCTGTTCACCTTCCACCTCGACAACCAGTGGACGGTGGAGCGCATACCGGCGTGCATCCTGTTGGGAGCGTTCTGCGGCCTGGTGAGCCTCTACTTCATCCGGACAATGGCCTGGTGCGAAGACCTGTTCGCACGCTTCAAGGAACGGCCCCACGTGCGGCTCGTCATCGGCGGCGCCATCCTCAGCCTGCTCATCTACCTCTTCCCCTCGCTCTACGGCGAGGGCTACGGCCCCATCAACCTGCTGCTCAACGGCGGCAACGAGGCCGACTGGGAGCCGCTGCTCAACAACTCGCTCTTCTCCGGCGAAATGGGTATGCTCGTGCCCTACGTGGCTTTGGTGCTGATTACCAAGGTGTTTGCCACCAGCGCCACCAACGGCGGAGGCGGCTGCGGCGGTACCTTCGCCCCCTCGCTGTTCATCGGCTGCTTCAGCGGCTTCCTCTTCGCCCGCCTGTGGAACATGCACGATATGGGCGTCTTTGTGCCAGAGAAGAACTTCGCCCTGATGGGCATGGCCGGCGTGATGTCGGGCGTGATGCACGCACCGCTCACAGGCATTTTCCTCATTGCCGAACTGACGGGCGGCTACAGCCTGTTCCTGCCCCTGATGATAGTCAGCACCTGCGCCTACCTCACCATCATCCTCTTCGAGCCTCACAGCATCTACAGTTCGCGGCTGGCCCGCGAAGGCAAACTCATCACCCACAATACCGACCACGCCGTGCTGACGCTGATGGAACTGGAAAGCGTGGTGGAGCGCGACTACATGGGCGTGGAGCCGGACACGGAACTGGGCCATATCGTCAGGAAAATCAGCCGCTCACGCTACAGCGTCATCCCCGTGCTCGACGCCGCCGGCAATCTGTTGGGCGAAATCGACATCACCAAGATTCGCAACATCGTCTTCCGCATAGAACTTTACCACCACTTCACCGCCCAGCAACTGATGCAGCCCCCGCTGGCCACCCTCAGCGACGACATGCCCATGACCCGGGTGATGACCACCTTCGAGACCACCCGCGCCGACTGGCTCCCCGTCCTCAACAACGAAGGCCATCTGCACGGCTACGTCTCCCGCCAGCGCCTCTACACCCAGTACCGCAAAATGGTCGCCGATATGAGTGAAGACTGATGAGATTTTCGATTTACGGATTTTCAATTTACGATTTTTTATGATTTAGGAATTAATATTATCGTGACTATAAAAGCCGTTTTATCCCGTTATTGGCAACACGTTGTTGTGGTTTTGCTGGCCATTGGTGTGTTTTGCTTTTGGCTTTTCCTGTATCCATACATTCCTGTGGCGAGGGAGATGTCGGTATTGTTTATGTGGAACACGGACTACCTGATGCTGGCGGTGCCGGGAGGACTGGCGCAGTATCTGGGAGAGGGCGTGGCCCAATTGTTTGTGAATCCGGTCAATGCCGCCATCGCCTATGCCGTCCTGTTTGTCATCGCCCAACTGTTGGGCAAGCAGTTGCTCAAGATTGTCTTTCGTAAATCGAAAATTCAATTCGTGCTTTCCCTGATACCGCCCATTGCCCTGTGGGGAGTGGCTATGCTGCCTCATATCCCGCTGACGCTAACGATGGCAGTCCTGTTGGTGATGGGGGCCGGGTGTGCTATTATGGGGATTTCCTCCAAAAGTACAAGAGGGATTGTGTTCTGTGTGGCAATCCCCGTTATGTATTGGCTGACAGGCCCTGCGGCCATCCTGCTGACGCTGTGCTGCATCAGATGGATTCCCCTGACTGCCACCTTGTTTGCAGCCAGTCTGATGGGCAGTTCGTACCTTGTCCCCTACCCTTTGGAGCAAGTGGTCCGAGGCATCGACTACGACTGGAGCGGCGTCAAGGAGATGGGCACCTACGAGGAAATGGAGTGCGATATGCTTATACGCCAGAAGAAGTGGAACAAGATTCTGCGAAAGTTCCCGACGCCCGTTTCCCCGGCTGTCAGGAGCGCCACACTACTGGCCTCATTCCAGACCGGGCGCATCACCTATCAGCAACTCATGTCCCGAATCGTCGTACCAGTAGAACAGTTCGGTAGCCAACCCTCCGTGTTCTGTACCGAAGACACGCACTTCGTCGTCTACTTTGGCAGCGTGTCGTCGGCCTTCATCGTCAGCGATTTGGCCACGCAACTTGGTTGGCCCAACATTACGCAACGTGCCGCCTTCGAGGCGATGGAGTATATTCCCAACCACAATAAGAGTGCAAGGGCGCTGAAGCAACTGGCGGAGGTGTGCATCATTACCGGCCAATACCCTCTGGCCCGCAAGTATCTCTCCATCCTGGAGGGCACCACCTTCTATCGCGGATGGGCACAAAAGATGCGCCCCTTGGTGGACGACCCCACGTTGATTGAGAAGAATCCTTTTATGAAAGAATCACTGGAAAAATATGCGAATACGCAAGACATATTCTTTATCTAAACTATTATTGCTCGCCGTCATTGTCGCGGGATGCAGCCACAGGCCTACGGATGTGACCCAGGTGGACGAACTGCCCGACATCTGGCCCGACTATGTCGGCGTCACCATCCCCGTGGGAATTGCCCCCCTCAACTTCTCGATGGCCGACGACGATGTGGAGACGGTCGATGTGGAGGTGAAAGGCTCAAAGGGTGGCTCCATACACGCCAACGGCAACTATGCCGACTTCGACATCGACGAGTGGCACCAGTTGCTGGAGCAGAACAAAGGCGGAAGTCTGACCCTCACCGTCTGTGCCGAGAAAGGCGGGCGATGGAGCCGTTACCGCGACTTCCAGATGACGGTCGGCAGCGAACCCCTCGACGCCTGGGGCATCACCTACCGTCGCATCCCGCCCAGTTATGAGATTTACAGCAAAATGGGCCTTTACCAGCGCAATCTGTCCAACTTCGACGAGCGTGCCCTGTTGGTGAACACGCAGGCGCCCAACCAGTGCATCAACTGCCACACGGCCAACCGTACCAATCCCGACCAGTATGTCTTCCACATTCGCGGACAGCACGGCGGCACTCTGGTTCATCGCAATGGGCAGGACGAAATCTTGAAAGCCGTAAACGATTCGCTTGGAGGCAGTATGGTCTATCCCTACTGGCACCCGGGAGGCCGCTACTGTGCCTTCTCCACCAACAAGACGACGCAGATATTCCATTTTGCCAACAACAAGCGCATTGAGGTCTACGACAACGAGTCGGACGTTTTCATTTACGACACGCAGACACGCACCATCCTCAAGGACACGCTGACGATGAAGCGTCTATGGGCAGAGAACACCCCTGCCTTCTCGCCTGACGGACAATGGCTCTATTATACTACCGCCCTCCGCCAGGTCTATCCCGACAACTACGACAAGGAGAAATACAGCCTCTGCCGCGTGAGTTTTGACGAGAACACCGGTCGCTTGGGGACCCACGTGGACACCCTCATCAATGCCCAATCATCAATGGTCAACAGTCAATCTCCAAAGAGCGTCACCTGGCCCCGTCCCTCCTACGATGGCCGCTACCTGATGTACACACAAGTGGACTATGGCTATTTCTCCATCTGGCACCCAGAGGCCGACCTTTGGCTGCTCGACCTGAAGACTGGCGAGACACATCCCCTGGACGAGGTAAACAGCAACCGTGCGGAGAGCCTACACAGTTGGAGCAGCAACAGCTACTGGTTCCTCTTCACCAGCCGTCGCGACGATGGACTCTACAGTCGCATCTACTTCTCGATGATGGACAACGACGGGCGGGCCACCAAACCGTTCTTACTGCCCCAGCGCAACCCCAAGGAGTTCTATCGCCACCTGCTCTGCTCCTACAACACGCCCGACTTCACCTCGCGCCCTGTGAACAGCGATGCCCGCCAGATGGGCCAAGACATCGAAAGTGACAAGCGCAACCCTACCACCATCACCCCTCTCTAAACCACGAATTTCACGAATTACCCCCCTACTGTAGGGGCAGGCCCCGAAGCAGCCCACACCGCCGCCAGGCGGTATTTCCCTGAATTATCTATAAACAACGGATTTAACGGATTGGCGCACCCGTTTTTTCCGTGGCGGGCGGGTGAGTCCTCGCTCAGTAAGCCACACGGGAATCTACAGAAAGGACGAACCAAACTCATGGGGGTGAAACTATGACAGACCCTCGATTTTTCCATTCAGAATGGTGATGCGCTCTGCCTGCGGACTCTTAGGCAGTCCGGGCATACGGAGCATATCGCCAGCAATGGCGACAATCATCTCGCTGCCGCAATTGAGAATGATGTCGCGGATGCGGATGGTGAAGCCCTCGGGCGAGCCATAACGGGTGGAATCTGCCGAAAAGGAAAACTGTGTCTTGGCGATGCAGACTGGGTAGTGGGCGATGGCTCCGTCTTCGTCGGTAAAGGTAGCGCGCAAATCCTCCAGCTTCTTCTTCGCCGTCTTGCTGTACTCTACCGCCGATGCTCCATAGATGCCCTTGCACACCTTTTCTATCTTGTCCTCCAGACAGTCGGCCTCCTTATAGGTGAAGCGGATGGGCAGCGGCTGCTGGCGCTCAATGGTATCGACGACGGTCTGTGCCAGTTCTATGGCACCCTCTCCGCCCTGGAGAAAAGCCTCATTGGCGGCGAAGCCCACCCCCAGATCCTCACAATTCTTGCGCACGATGTCTATCTCTTCCTCTATGTCGCTGTCGTGACGGTTGAGGGTGACAACTACTGGCTGTCCAAAGCCCTGCATATTACGGATGTGGCGGTTCAGGTTTTTCAAGCCCTCGGTCAGTCCCTTGGCGTTAGGCTCCTTGATGTGCTCAAGGGCCACGCCACCATGCATCTTCAGGCCCTGGGTGGTGGCAACGATGACTACTAACCGTGGTTGGAGGCCTGTCTTGCGGCACTTAATGTCGAAGAATTTCTCTGCTCCGAGGTCAGCTCCGAAGCCTGCCTCAGTCACCACGTAGTCACTGAAGGTCATGGCCATCTTGGTGGCGAGCACGCTCGAACAGCCGTGTGCGATGTTGGCGAAGGGACCGCCGTGGATGTAGGCCGGCGTGTGCTCCGTGGTCTGCACCAGATTGGGGTTGAGAGCATCACGCAGGAGTACGGTAATGGCTCCGGCTACGCCGAGGTCTTTCACCTTGAAGAGTTTTCCGTCGGCCGTAATGCCGAGGACGATGTTTTCAATGCGTCGCCGCAAATCTTCCTCGCTGACGGCCAGACAGAGGATGGCCATCAGCTCGGATGCCGGGGTGATGTCGAAGCCCGTCTCCGACACTACGCCGTCGCCGCGCAGGCCAGTCACAACATTGCGCAGGGCACGGTCGTTCACGTCGAGCACTCGTTTCCAGAAAATCTCTCGCAGCGAGAATCCCTCCTTGCGGTGCTGGTAGAGGTAGTTGTCGAGCAGGGCGCTGATGGTGTTGTGGGCCGAGGTCACGGCGTGGAAGTCGCCCGTGAAGTGGAGGTTGATTTTCTCCATCGGCAGCACTTGGGCATAGCCGCCACCGGCAGCACCGCCCTTCATTCCGAAGCAGGGACCGAGCGACGGCTCACGCAGGGCTACGGCAGCCCGTTTCCCTATCCTATTAAGCCCCAGCGCCAGGCCGATGCTGACGGTAGTCTTGCCAATTCCAGCTTTTGTGGGGCTGATGGCCGTCACCAATATCAGGCGGCTCTGACGCACCTTCTCTTCATCGATAAGGTTCACAGGCACCTTAGCCATATAGCGCCCGTATGGCTCTATCGCCTCCTGGGCAATTCCTAACTCTGCTGCAATTTCGCCAATAGGCTTCAGCTCACATTCACGTGCAATCTGTATATCAGTTTTCATCTCGTTGGGGTTAGTTTTCCTTTTGGGTCGCAAAATTACGCTTTTTTTCTGAAACAGCGCAACAATAATGAAAAAACATGTCTTTTTGGACGAAAAATTTGGCGTATATATATATTATTTGTACTTTTGCAAATAGATTGCAACAAATACAACATTCAAAAAGTGAACATCGCAACCCAAAACGAAGAGACACTGCGCTTTGCGCTCTTCGGCAACACCTACCAGCACGAAAAGTCGGCAGCTGTGCGCCAGGTACTCAATGCGCTGCGCAGCCACAATGCCCATATCGCCATTGACAAGGAATACAGCGAGTTTCTGGCGACCAGCGGCCTGGCCAATGTGGAGCAGACGGCAACGTTTACGGGCAGCCACTTCGATGCCGACTTCGCCATCTCTATGGGCGGCGACGGCACACTGCTGAAGACTGCCAGCCGCGTGCGCGACAAGCAAATACCCATCGTGGGTATCAACATGGGGCGTCTGGGGTTCCTGGCCAACGCCAGCACCGCCGATGTGGAGGAGTGCATCGACTCGCTCTTCAACGGCGACTACTCGGTGGAAGAGCGGGCGCTGATACACGTGGAGACCAGCGGCGGCACACTGAGCGGCTACAACTGCGCACTGAACGACGTAGCCATCCTGAAACGCGACACGGCCTCGATGATTAGCATACGCGCCAGCATCAACGGTGAACATCTGGCCGTCTATCAGGCCGACGGTCTCATCGTCTCCACACCGACGGGCAGTACGGCCTATTCGCTGTCGAATGGCGGCCCCATCATCGTACCCCGCACGGGCGTGATGCTGATGACGGCGGTGGCTGGGCACTCGCTGAACATCCGGCCCATCGTCATCCCTGATTCAGCGGTGATAGAACTGACTGTGACCAGCCGCAGCCACACTTTCCTCGTGGCCATCGACGGCCGCAGCGAGAAGTTGCCCGAAGGGGCCACATTGCGACTGGCCCGCGCCCCTTATACGCAAAAGGTGGTGACACGCCGCTCCACCAGTTATTTCTCCACACTCCGCGAAAAACTGATGTGGGGAGCAGACGTGAGGTAAGTGATAAGTAATAAGTGAAAAGTGAAGGTGAACCTGAAGGAGTTTCTGCAATTACCTGACAACCACTACACAACGGGCCAGATATTCCGCTGGCTGTGGAAGGCACTGAAGGGCAACCGCCTGCAGGCTGTGCTCAACGCGGGCATCGGACTGATGGGTGTGGCACTAAGCCTGGCTTCGGTGTGGGCAATGCAGCAGGCCATCGACACCGCTTCTGGCGCCCGCGAGGGCAGCATCTACTGGGCCGTTGGCTTGATGGCGACACTCATCCTGGGCGAGTTCGCCCTCGGCATTTCCCGCGTTTGGATTAAGAATATCCTCGGCATCAAGGCACAGAACCGCATGCAGCAACAGTTGGTGGCCCGCCTGCTGCGCTCGGAATGGCGCGGACGCGAGGCTATGCACAGCGGCGACATCATCAACCGTCTGGAGCAGGACGTGAAGCAGGTGGTGACTTTCCTCACCGAGACGCTCCCTTCTGTTTTGAGCACGCTGGCCATGTTCTGCGGTGCGTTCTTCTATTTGTTACAGATGGACACCTGGCTTGCCATCATCACGGTGGGCATCCTGCCGCTGTTCCTGCTGGTGAGCCGCTTCTACGTGCTCTATATGCGCCGATTCACCCGCCGCGTGCGCGACTGCGACAGCGAGGTGCAAAGCCTGCTCACCGAGACGATGCAGCACCGTATGCTGATAAAGACGATGGAAGCCAACGGACAAATGCTCTCACGGCTGGAACAGTTGCAGACGACACTACGCGCCTGGGTACGCCGCCGCACGTTCTTCAGCGTGGCCAGCAATTTCTTCCTCAACGTAGGTTTCTCGCTGGGCTATCTCATCGCTTTCCTCTGGGGTGCTTTGCGGTTGAGTAATGGCACGCTGTCGTTTGGCGGTATGACCGCTTTCTTGCAGTTGGTCTATCGCATCCAGGGGCCAGCCCGCGAACTGACACATCTAGTGCCCTCGTTTGTGAGTGTGTTTACCGCCACCGAGCGCCTGATGGAACTGGAAGAGACACCCGAGGAACAGCAGGGCGACGCCGTCATGTTGGCCGGCCCTTGCGGCATACGCTTCGACCACGTGACGTTCAACTACGGCGCACCCGGCCAACAGCCCGCGTTAAGCAACGTTTCCTACGAGTTCACGCCCGGCTCGTGCACCGCCATTATGGGCGAGACTGGAGCGGGCAAGACCACGCTTATCCGTCTGCTCCTGACTCTGGTGAAGCCCCAGCAAGGGGAAATCAGAATCTATGACCCACACGAACCTTCCGGCCAGCCCCTCACCCCACTCCACCGCTGCAACTTCGTCTATGTTCCCCAAGGGAACACGCTGCTTAGTGGCACCCTGCGCGACAATCTGCTGCTTGGTCGGGCCGACGCCACCGACGAGGAGATGCGGACAGCCCTGAAAACGGCCTGCGCCGACTTTGCCCTGGAGTTGCCCGACGGACTCGACACCCGTTTCTCAGAACTTGGCGGCGGTCTGAGCGAAGGCCAGGCACAGCGCATCAGCATCGCCCGCAGTCTGCTGCGCAGGGGAAGCATCCTCCTGCTCGACGAGGCCACCAGCGCCCTCGACACCGAAACGGAACAGCAGGTACTAAAAAACATACTGTACGACAAGAGCCGCACAGTATTATTCGTCACCCACAGGCCTGCCGTCACAGACTATTGCAGCCAGGTGATTCACATCCAATAAGCATCAGAAAACTACGATGCCGCCATTGGGCTGGATGGTGATTTTTGCCTTTCCTTTCTTGTCAATCTTTAGCGGCTGCTTGGCGGCTCCAGTAACGTTGCCCTTCTTGTCAGCCACGTCGATGAGTTGGCTCACGGCAGTACCGGCAGGGAACATCGGCAGTTCCACGTTCAGCACAAGCGGTTCCTTTTGAGCATTCAACCCAGCCACATACCACTGCTGGCCGTGACGGCGGGCTATCAACACATAACGGCCGGGATAGCCGTCTATGAACCGTGTCTCGTCCCATATGGTAGGGATGGTTTTCAGGAAATCAAGTTCCACCTGCGGCAGTTCGTCAAGATTATTGGGCTGCATGGCCACACACTGAATAGCCGTCTGGTTAGTGAAGGCGGTGGCTATCTCAAACACGTCGGTAGTCTGACGCTGGTGGCGGCTGCGGTTGTCCTTCGACAGATATTTGTTCATAATCACGCCACCCCAGTCCATCGTGGCCACAGCATTGCGGCAGAAGGGGTGCATGGTCAGTTCAAAAGGCTCCTGACGGGCGTGGTGGTCGGAGAAGAACACGTTCTCGGAGGCCAGCACGGCCTCGCTGGCCACAAAGTTGGGATACATACGCTCCCATCCACGGGGCAGCGTGCAACCATGGAAGATACACTGCAGGCCGTAGCGGTTGGCATCGAAGAGGATGTCCTCGTAGAGTTTCATCGTCTCCTGCTTGTCGCCGCCGAAGAAGTCCACCTTGATGCCCTTCACGCCGATCGACTTCATCCACGCCATCTCGCGGTCGCGGGCCATCGGCGTGTTCATACACTGGCGCGGCGTCTGGGGCGCATCGTTCTCATAGCCATTGCTGTTGTACCAAAGCATCAAACCCACGCCCTTCTTCTGGGCATAGCGCGACAGTTCGGCTATGCGCTCGCGGCCAATGTTACGGTCCCACCAGTTGTCCACCAAGCACAGTTCGAAGCCCATCGCCGAAGCCAGGTCAATGAACTTCACTTGGTCGTCGTAGTTGATGCTATTATCTTGCCAGATAAGCCACGACCAGGTGTAGCGGCCGTATGGGTTGAGAGTTGAGAGTTGAGGGTTGAGAGTGTAAAGCGGTTCCACCACATCGTACTGTACAGTAGTCTCGACGATAGGCTTCAGCGTGGTGCCCACGGTGATAGTGCGCCAAGGGGTCTCTCCTGGCAGGGGGATGCCTGCGGTAGCAGTACCATTGCCGTTGTTCTCGCCCGCCATTGGATAGGCAATGGTGTAGCCCCGTTGCGGGTCGTAGTCGCTGAGGTGCGAGCCGCAATAGGCCGACGACACGCCTGTCTCAGAAATCAAGACCCAAGCCCCACCTTCGTTGAACAGGCAGGGAAACGTATAACCCTGACCATAGCGCGATTTCTCGGTCATCGGCGCGTCGGCCCTGTACTCCTCTTCGTAACTGGGTTTGGTACGCTCCCAGCCCACCATTGGAAGACTCTGTGGCGTAAGGAACTTGGTGGTGCCGTCAGGCAGACGGAAGGCCGTAGCCTCGCTCTCGATGACGGCACTTTTCGGGTTGTCGTCCTTCTGGCGGGGGATGAGGTAGCGGATAGCCACATCGTTGTTGCTCACAGAGAACTGTACCGACATTTTCTGCTGCTTTGCATTCTCGAAATCGACGGTGAGCAGCGTGGCCACATAGTGGAAATGGCTCTGTTTCACCTGGCGCATCTCATACTGGCGGTCCACCTGACTGGCCTTAGTATTGGTGATTTTCAGGCCTTTGGTGAAGTCGCCGATGTTGGCCGTGAAGCCCAATGCCGATGGCAGCAGCATCTGCCGCCCCTCCAGAGTGAGAGCGTATGTAGGCTGTCCGCCGTCGTCGTTGATGTTTACTACGAGTTTGCCGTCTGGCGAAGCAACGGTGGCCTCGCGTGCCGCCAACATAAGTGGCAGTAGGGCAATCAGTAAAAAGATTGTCTTCTTCATATTTCAGTCTTTATGTCAATTGGTTTGCAAATGTACAAATATTTCAGCAAACAGCAAAGGAAATGCCCGAAAAATTGACATCAACGACATTTCTTTTCACATTCTCCTAAACATCGGAACTGAGCAGAACAAGAGCGGGTTGTGTTCAAAAGTTCCGCATTATTGTCTATAAAAAGAACTATTGGTGAATATAGACATTATTTATCTTTATTTGTACATCGTTATCTGAAAAAAAATGGTGAAATTTGCGGCCAGAAAACCACAAGCTTATGTCCAATACAACCAAACTAGACGTAAAAGGGTTCATTGATTTCGGAAACCTTTTGGTAGATTATTCAGAAGGAGACATTCTGGCATACGAAAAGGTGAAAGACTTTTCCCGTCTGTTCCCACCAAAATCGATGACCAATCTTATTATGCTCTGTTCAGGTGGTCACGCACGCATCAAGGCCAATGAGCGCACTTTCGACGCTACCGATGGTGAAATTCTGATTTGCCCCCCATCAGTAAAGACTTGGAGTGTGAGCAGCAACGACAATTTTGAATGTCGTGTCATCAGCATTTCCGACCACATCATCCAGGGACTTCTTCACGACAAGATTCACATCTGGCATCACGCCGTCTATGTGAACCAGATGAATGTCATTAACCTGTCGAACACTTACCGCGAGGAGTTTTCGCTCTACTATTCGCTCATCCGCCTGAAGACGCACAGCATAGGGCAGGGCGAACCGAAAGAGATTCTGCTGGCTCTGATTCGCGCTTTCCTGTTAGAGCTTTGCTTCCACTTGGAAGACTTGAGCAGTACTGAAGAGCAGCCCAAACTGTCGCAGGGCAAGGTACTCTTCAACCGTTTCCTCTCAATGCTCTCTAGCAGCAGCATCAAGCGCCAGCCCGTTGCCTACTATGCCGGACAGCTGGCCATCACGCCCAAATATCTGACTATGCTCTGCCTGAAGTACAGCAACAAGACCGCATCCGACTGGATTATCCAATATACTACTGAGGAGATACGCTTCTATCTGAAAAGCTCCAACCTGACCATTAAGGAAATATCGGCCAAGTTGGGCTTCTCAAACATGTCGCATTTCGGTTCTTACGTGCGGAAACATCTGGGAGTTTCCCCCAGCGAGTTCCGACACCACCACTAACGGGCAGCCTCAAGGCAGCTTCCAGGTGGCTCCGTCCTTGGTGTCCTTCACCTCGAAGCCGAGAGCAGCCAGTTCATCACGAATTTTATCGCTTGTGGCCCAGTCTTTCTGGGCCTTTGCTTTTGCACGGAGTTCCAGCACCATATCGACCACCTTTCCGAAGGCCTCCTCACGGCCATTATCCCCATTGAACATTGAGCATTGACCATTTGTTGAAAGGCCCAGGATGTCCTCGACGAAGAGATGCATTGTGTCGGCCAGTTCCTTCAGACAGTCGGTGCAAATAGTGGCCTTGTGGTCGGCCAGACGGTTCACCACCGTGCACGCCTCAAACAGATGGCTCAACACCTGCGGCGTGGCCAAGTCGTCGTTCATAGCGTCGTAGCACTTCTGGCGGAGTGCCTTCACGATTTTCTCCGTCTCGGCATCGCACTTATCCGAGGGCACGATTCTTGCCAGCGTGGCCAAGGCATCGGAAAGTTTCTCCAGTCCCTTCTCAGCGGCCTGCAGGGCCTCGTCGCTGAAGTCCACAGTGCCACGATAATGGGCCGAGAGGATGAAGAAACGGATGGTCATAGGCGAATAGGGCTTCGAAAGCAATTCGTGCTGGCCAGTAAAGAACTGCTCCAGGGTGATGAAGTTGCCCAGACTCTTGCCCATCTTCTGCCCATTGATGGTAATCATATTATTGTGCATCCAATACTTCACGGCCGGATGGCCCATCGAGGCCACGGCCTGCGCAATCTCGCACTCGTGGTGGGGGAAGACGAGATCCATCCCGCCGCCGTGAATGTCGAATTGCTCACCCAGGTACTTGCGGCCCATAGCGGTGCACTCGCAATGCCAACCAGGGAAACCGTCGCTCCAGGGCGACGGCCAGCGCATAATATGCTCAGGCTGGGCTTTCTTCCACAGGGCGAAGTCGGCCTGGTTATGCTTCTCGCCCACGCCGTCCAGTTCTCGGCTGGCGTCTTTTACGTTTTCAAGTGAGCGGCCAGAAAGCACACCATACTGGTGCTTGCGGTTGTAGGCCTCAATATCAAAATAGATGCTACCATTGCTCTCGTAGGCAAAACCGTTGTCCATAATTTGCCGAACCAGTTGCTGCTGCTCAATGATGTGGCCTGTGGCGTGCGGCTCTATCGAGGGAGGCAGCACACCCAGGGCTTCCATTGCCTGATGATAGCGGTTGGTATAGTATTGCGCTATCTCCATCGGCTCCAACTGCTCCAGCCGTGCCTTCTTGGCAATCTTGTCCTCGCCCTCGTCAGCATCGTGCTCCAGATGGCCCACATCGGTGATATTGCGCACATAGCGCACTTTGTAGCCCAGATGGCGCAGATAGCGGAACAAGAGGTCGAAGGTGATGGCTGGGCGTGCGTGGCCCAGATGCGGGTCACCGTAGACGGTGGGGCCGCATACATACATACCCACGTGAGGGGCGTTGATTGGTTCGAAGCGCTCTTTCTGGCGCGTCAATGTGTTGTATATGACGAGTTTAGATTCCATTGTCTTTGTCTTATTTATGTTTTCTGTTTGCCCGTTGCTCACGGTACTTCGCCTTCTGTCGGGCGGAGCCGCTTCCGTGGGCACCGGTAATGTACTGTTTCTTCTTGGCTTTGGTCTTCACCTTGCCGGCATTAGGGTCCACCCGCTCGCCGCCTCGCCCGAAGGAGATGCCATTCTCCAGGATGTGCTGAAAATCGTCGTCCATATTTACTTGTATAATTAATGGTGGAACAACCTGACGCCTGTGAAGGCCATAGCAATGCCATACTTGTCGCAAGTCATAATGACGTGGTCGTCGCGCACGGAACCGCCGGCCTGGGCAATAAATTGCACGCCGCTCTTGTGGGCACGCTCGATGTTGTCGCCAAAGGGGAAGAAGGCATCGCTGCCCAGGCTCACGCCCGTATTGCGGGCAATCCACTCGTGCTTCTCCTGCAAAGTGAGCACTTGCGGCTGCTCAGTAAAGAACTGCTGCCAAGCGCCGTCGCGTAGCACATCGTCGCGCTCCTCTTCCGAGAGGTAGATGTCGATGGTATTGTCGCGGTCGGCACGCCTGATACCGGGCAGGAAGGGCAAAGCCATCACCTTCGGATGCTGGCGCAACCACCACGTGTCAGCCTTCTGTCCGGCCAGTCGGGTACAATGAATACGGCTCTGCTGCCCGGCTCCGATGCCGATGGCCTGGCCGTCCTTCACGTAGCACACGGAGTTCGACTGGGTGTACTTCAGCGTGATGAGGGCTATCATCAGGTCGCGGCGTGCCTCTTGGGTGAACGCCTTGTTCTGCGTGGGCACATTCTCGAAGAGTGCAGGGTCGTCAAGGGCAATTTCGTTGCGCCCCTGCTCGAAACTGATGCCGAACACCTGCTTGGTCTCTATCGGCGCAGGGCGATAGTCGGGGTCAATCTTGATGACGCAATAGGTGCCCTTGCGCTTCTCGCGCAGGATTTGCAGAGCCTCATCGGTATAGTCGGGGGCGATAATGCCGTCGCTCACTTCGCGCTTGATGATGAGGGCGGTCGTAGCGTCGCAAGTGTCGCTCAGGGCGATGAAGTCACCGTAACTTGACATACGGTCGGCCCCACGGGCACGGGCGTAGGCACAGGCAATGGGACTCTCGTCCAGACCCTCAATGTCGGCCACGAAGCAGATGTGCTTCAGCGTGTCGCTCAACGGCAGGCCCACGGCGGCGCCAGCAGGACTCACGTGCTTGAACGAGGCGGCAGAGGGCAAACCCGTGGCCCGTCTCAGTTCGCGGACCAACTGCCATGAGTTGAGCGCGTCGAGCAGATTGATGTAGCCAGGGCGGCCGTTCAGCACTTCGATAGGTAACTCTGAGCCGTCGGCCATATAGATGCGCGAGGGCTTCTGATTCGGATTGCATCCGTACTTCAATGCCAGTTCTTTCATATTAATATGTATACTGTTTTTGCTTTTGGAGGGTGCAAAGGTACTAAAAAAATATGAAACATCCAAACGTGTCCGACACTTTTTATGTTCTTGACATTTATTAAGTGTGCGCACACAGAAAGGCTAAAAAAGTAAAAAACATTTGGTGGAATGGTCAAAAGTGCGTACCTTTGCACCCGATTTGAGAAAATCGCCGCCTCCTCGTGACGAGAGGCTGACATAGAGAAAGCATTAACCCAGGGGCCTTTGGCAAAGCCCCGACAACATAGAGTATATGAAAAGATTAGTGAAGAAAGTATGTCTGAGCTTGTCGATTCTTACCCTGTTGCCCCTCAGTGCAGGGGCTGCCAAAAGAAGCGAAAGCTCAGCCCAGTTTGACTGGTCGGATGTAATAGACGCCATCATACTGGTAGAGAGTGAAGGAAATCCACGCGCCGTGAGTGGGAATTCGGCAGGCGCGATGCAGATTACTCCCATTCTGGTGAAGGAGTGCAACCAAATCCTGAGTGGACGAAAGAGCAAACTGCGCTACACTCTGCAAGACAGGTTCAGTCTGGCAAAGTCGAAAGAGATGTTCCTTCTGATTCAGTCGCATTACAACAAGACGAATGACGTAGAGAAAGCAATTCGCTCTTGGAACGGTGGGCCGAACTACAGCGTGCGAGCTACAAACGGATACTACCGGAAAGTGATGCAGCGAATGAAGTAAGCATTATCAGATGCAACTCATTTAACCGCACATACAAGCCCGGTTGTCATTGCCTCCTAAGGGAGCATGGCGACCGGGCTTTTTCATCGGATTATCACCCTCAGAAGTTTGGTTCGTCCAAACTATGAGTTTGGTTCGTCCAAAGTAGGAGTTTGGTTCGTCCAAACTTTTTCGCCGATTTTGCATTTTTTCCGGCCAAAATGTTTGTCGTTTGAAAAATAATGCGTAAATTTGCAACCAAAATTACAAATAAACACTTAAAAACAACAAAGACATGAAACAGAAATTACTTATGATGATGCTTGCCGTGATGGCCCTGATTGCGGCCCCGCAGGTAGCCAAAGCACAGACCTACACCGTGACCTTCACCGCTTCAAAAGGCGGCACTATCGCAACCGATTATGCAGGCGGTGTGAGTGTGAACAACGGCACAACGACCTTTCAGGCAGCAAAAGGCGCTACCGTACAATTTACCGTCACCCCCGACAAAGGCTACAAGCTCTCGTCGCTCATCGTTGATGGTTTCGACGTTACCCCTTATGTGCAATACGACAGCAACAACAAGGTCAATTCGAATATCAACAATATACAGAACAATCGCTCGGTAAAGGCCACTTTCGTGCTGAGAGCTGACCTGAACAACGACGGCAAGCAAGACATTGCCGACCTGATGGCTATGCTTACCCTGATTTCCAACAAAAGCTACAACGAAGCCGCCGACCTGAACAAAGACAAAAAACTCGACATGAAAGACGTGAAGGCGTTTGTTGAGATGATTGAGTAATAGTAATAAGAACAGACAATGAAGAGTTTTATAAACGTAGAAGACATCGGCCCGCTGGAACAAGCGCTGGCCGATGCCTTTGAAATTAAGCGCGACCGCTATAAGTATCAGCATCTGGGAAAGAACAAGACCCTGATGATGATTTTCTTCAACAACAGCCTGCGCACACGCCTCTCCACCCAAAAGGCCGCTATGAACCTGGGCATGAACGTCATCGTGCTCGACGTCAATGCCGGCGCCTGGAAACTGGAGACCGAGCGCGGCGTCATCATGGACGGTGACAAGAGCGAGCATCTCTTGGAGGCCATCCCCGTAATGGGCTGCTATTGCGACATCATCGGCGTGCGCTCCTTCGCCGGCCTCACCGACCGCGAATACGACTATGCCGAGACCGTGCTCCAGCAGTTCATCCGCTACAGCGGCCGCCCCGTCTTTGCAATGGAGACAGCCACCGTGCACCCTTTGCAGGCCTTTGCCGACCTCATCACCATCAAGGAAAACCTCCCCTGTTCCGTAGGCTGCGATGGTATCGCAGCCCGCCCCAAGGTCGTCCTCACCTGGGCGCCCCATTGCCGCGCCCTACCGCAGGCCGTGCCCAACAGTTTCGCCCAGTGGATGTTGGCCGACAAGGACATAGACCTGGTCATCACCCACCCCGAGGGCTACGAGCTTGACCCCCAGTTTGTGAAGGGCGCCCGCGTGGAGTACGACCAGCGCAAGGCTTTTGAGGGAGCCGACTTCATCTACGCCAAGAACTGGTCGAATCCGGGCGTCACCAATCCTGCCGACTACGGCAAGATAACCTGCGAAGACCGCTCGTGGACGGTAGATACTGAGCACATGTCGTGGACCAACAACGGCAAGTTCATGCATTGTCTGCCCGTGCGCCGTAATCTCATCGTCACCGACGATGTTATCGAAAGCCCGAACTCCCTGGTCATCCCTGAAGCCGCCAACCGCGAAATCAGTTGCTCAGTGGTCCTGAAACGAATGCTCGAAGCCTTGTAAACAGTAAGCAATGGATATACTTCCCCTCTGGGCGTGGCTCTTGTTCTACGTCCTTGTATTTATAATGCTCATTGCCGACCTGAAGATGTTCGGCAAGAAAGGCGAGCATGAAGTCAGCGTCAAGGAGGCCCTGAAGATGACGGGCGTGTGGATAGGTGTGTCGCTGCTCTTCTGCGGCGGCATCTACCTCTTTTATCCTGAGCAGCCACACGAGAAGGCGATGGAGTTCCTGGCCGGCTACCTGATTGAGAAGTCGCTCTCGATGGACAATCTGTTTGTCTTCCTCATGCTCTTCTCCTTCTTCGGCATCAAGCGTAAATTCCAGCACGAAGTGCTCTTCTGGGGCATCTTCGGCGCACTGGTATTGCGTAGTGTCTTCATCTTTGCCGGTGCCGCTATCGTTACGAAGTTCGAGTGGGTGCTGGGTCTCTTCGGCCTGTTCCTGCTCTACACGGGCTTCAAGCTCTTCAGCCATAAAGACGACGAAGAGGCCGACCCGTCGCAAAACATCATCGTGAGACTGTTCAAGCGCTTCTTCCCAGTCACTGACAAGATGCACGATGACAAGTTCTTTGTGAAGGAAAGCGGCTCCTGGCTGGCCACACCGCTGTTCATTACTCTGCTCACTATCGAGACTACCGACGTGGCTTTCGCCGTAGACTCCATCCCTGCCGTCTTCTCCGTAAGCCGCGACCCGTTCATCGTGCTGACCTCGAACATCTTTGCCATCCTGGGCCTGCGGGCACTTTACTTCGCTTTGGCAGCCGTGGCCAAGTTCTTCAAGTACCTGAACTACGGCCTGGGTATCATCCTCATCTTCGTGGGCTTGAAAATGCTACTGGCCATGAACGAATACATCAACAGTCTGGGCGAGTTGGTGGGCCTGCATCTCAACATACCCCACATCGAGGTGCCCACTCCAGTCTCGCTGCTCATCATTTTCGGCGTGCTGGTGCTCTCGATGCTCCTCTCTGTGGTGGTCACACGCAGGGAGAAAGCCTGACTTCCCGCCGCTATGTTCCCATCTTTGAGAGCCGCCTCAGCAACCCTTCTGCTTTTTGCCGCTATCTTGCTTGGCCAGGCACAGCCCCGACACAAGCTTCCTGCCTACAAGAATGGTTGGACTGACATAGCCCCCCTCATAGAGACCCATTGGCATCAGGGCGAGCCTTACAATCTGCTGACCCCACTACAGGGCGGACAACATAGTCTGGCAGGCTGCATAGCCATAGCTGGCGCACAGGTGGCCTACCATTTCCGCCGCGATAACCCCAACGCCCTGCTCCACACCACGCCAGTCTACGACGGTGTCACGCTGTCCCTGCCCGCAGGAACGCCATTGGAATGGGAGCTGATGCCGCTTGAGGGCAGTGGAACGGCAGAGCAGAACCAGGCGGTGGCTACACTTGTCTACGCGCTCGCCACTACAGCGGGTCTGACCTTTGGCAACAATTCCACTAACGGCTACGACGAGCGGATGGCCTACGCCCTGAACCGCCAGATGCGGTTGCTCTGCTCCTTCCGCCAGAAGGCGGCGTACACACAGAGGGCCTGGGAAGAACTCATCTACGCCAACCTCTCTTCGGGCCGCCCAATGCTCTGTTCAGGACTATCCCAAACAGGCAGCGGCCACACCGCAGTCATCGACGGCTACCAGGCCAGCACCGGCCTCTACCACTTCAACTTCGGTTGGGGAGGCCAAGGCGACGGCTGGTACACCGTCGACGACGAGACGGGCATCGGCGGCTACAGCTCAATGCAAACGCTCGTGTGCGACATCACCCCGCAAATTCAGAATCTTGATGGCCGACTCGGCCACATCGTGCTCTGCGAAAAGAAACCCGCCACCATCACCGCCACCATCACCAACAACGGTACCCTCCACTACACAGGCTTCCACCTCTATATAAATACGGAACCTCACCTCCCCCTCCAGCCTTCCGCCATTGACCAAATCACCACCGTAACCCCTGGCGAAACTACCACCCTGGACTTCCCTCTCACCCCAACGACCCAAGGAACCGCCTACATCTTCCTTTGCGACAAGAACAGGCGCATCCTCGACTCCTGCCAAGTTTGCATAGAGACCGCCCTACCCCACCTCACCTCCGCCCCCGAAAAGCCCGGCATCCGCTACAACCTCCTCGGCCAGCGCATCCTCCGTTCCTCCCCCCGCACCATCTATATTGACAACCGCCGCAAACGTCTCGCTCCTCCCTGATTCCTTCCATCAAGACCACTTTTCTGCTTTAATCACATAAAATCAACACTTTTTTATATAAAAATAGTAGTGGATTGAAGAAATTTGTGTAATTTTGCAATCGGAGAAAAATCCAATTTCAATGATAATTAAGCTTATTTATAGATTCTATGACGATAAGGTCACGACAAGAATACATAGACATACTTAAAAGTCATGCTGATGTGCTAAAGACAAACTATGGCATCAGCTATATGAGGCTTTTCGGCTCTGTTGCCAAGGGTGAGCATCATAATGGCAGCGATGTTGTCCTCTTTGTTGTCATGCCCGCAAAGGCATATACGCTATGTGCTGCTTCCGACTATTTGGAGTCAATACTTGGCACGAGCATAGACTTGATACGCAAGCAGACAATATGCGCCCCTTTTTCTTGAACCAAATCAACAAGTATGGAATCGATATCTTTGGACAAGCGGGTTGAGGAACAGAATTGCCCATGGCTACTTTGACATAGATGTCGACATTATATCAGAAGTCATTAACGATGACTTACAGCCATTACTCAATGCAACTATTTTCCTTATCGACCATTTCGGAGAGTAAGAACAAATGGGATTATCCGTTTGTGGAAGTCTAAAGGAGGTTAATATCCCAGAGGGAGTTTTGTACATCGGTAACATGAACTTATATTCTATGTACGCAATATCGACTATAACGTTCCCAAATTCATTGCAACTAATGGGGTATTTTATTTTGAAAGATTGCAGAAGTCTTAAAGAAGTGCATATCAAGGCTGTTGTTCCACCAGATGCTGAAAATGAATATTTATTGCCTTTTGAAAATATGACAGTTCCACTCTATGTTCCAAAAGGATGCAAAGAGATTTATCAGACGAGTAAAGTGTGGTCGGTATTTAGCAACATAATCCATATTACCTAATATAATAAACATCTTTTATACAAACACCTATGCAAACATTATCATAGAGACTATTTAGAGACACGTAAGGACGTTAATGTCACATAGGTCATAATCTTTATATCCAACACAATAAACCACCCTTAGAACGTCCTAAAATGATTATTTTGCGCATCATGTTATTCATTTGTGTTATTTCTTCATAATATTTTAGTCCAAATAGATGATAAACCAAATATTATCAATACCTTTGCACCAACAATAACTAAAAAGGATTTCATTATGGTATCTGAAACTGCTTTTGAATATAGTAATAAAGGGGAATGCCAATATAAGGTTGGTCAGATTGTTCGTGAGTTTGAACCAATGAACCGTGAATTAAAAGTGTCATTCAATAAAACATCATTAGACATTATTATTGGAGTTGCTATTGAACCAAAGGATGTATGGAGATATTTGAATGCAAATTGGTTACATGTTAATCTTTTTCACTATCATTATATCCCAACCTTAATAGTAGGTAGTGGGTATTTTCAAGTTGCTGGAAAAGTTCTTATAAAGAATGTAGAAAACATTAACATAGAAGAGTGGTTAAATAGCACTGACGAATCAGTTAATCTTGTTTTGGTTAACGACTTTAAGACTTATGAAGTGTTGGGTATTCGACACATACAACTTCCAATGATGAAAACCATTCGCAACATTTTGAAAGAACAAACAAAATGTTGTGATGCTGAAATCGCAAATACCTTAGAATTAATAGATAGAGGTTTTCAAATTCCTTGGATGATGCATTATACAGATGAATTATGCAATTATGTAAAAGAAACGTCTGATGCTATCCAAAAAGGAGAATATATTATAAACGAACCAAAAGAAAAACAACTACATATTTATTAACGGACAACACAATTACATTAAATGTCCTACTTACTGACTTTGTTCAGTAGGTAGGATGTCTTATTTTCACAGGAACATTTTAGAAAAATGGGGGATTTCTGAACAAAAGTTTGGTGGTTTCAGAAATAATTCGTAACTTTGTCAGCCGATATGAACTGGAAATTTATCATTAGTTGGGCTGTCAAGTTCACGTTGTGCCTGATAGTCTATGATTTGACGGCATATTTGTCTGCCAGTAGGACCGCCAGTTTCTGGATGGCCCTGGGTTTCCTCATCCTCATTGCCATAGCCGAAAGTTACGTGCAGGACTGGTGGGCAAAACGAAAAGAAAAGCAAACAACAAAACCTCAATCCTAAAACTATGAAACATATCACACTCCTTTTGGGAACATTGTTTCTGGGCGGCTTCCTCGCACAAGGATTTGCCGCTGGCATAGCGTCGGACAACGACAAGAAAGACAAGGAAAAACCGTCACGCGAAGTGCAGTACCGTCCAAATGGCAGGGCCTTTATCTGCGAGAACGGCACTAACCGCTTCACGAGGGCCCTCTACGGCAGCCACACCGACTACCGCGTTGAGACCAGCGACAAGCCCGTCTTCGCCGTCACGAAGAAAGGCCACCACCGCAGCATCCGCTTCGAGGTGGAGGGCGTGCCCCTGGAGTCGGCTGCCTATTGCCATGCCAGTTACGAGGATGGCACTCGCAGTTACATCCTGCGCGACGACCGCTGGAAGAAATACAGCCGTATGGGTACTGTGCGCGTCAAGGTGGTGGCCAGGCACGACGAGGAAGGTGCCATCTGGCAACTCATCGGCGACAAGTGGAACGGCCTGTTGCACGTGACATACAAGATATGCGACATTGCCAACACCAAGATGAAGCGCAACGGCGACCTCGGCGTCGACGACCTGTCGTGCTTTGAGCCTGCACCAGGCAATCCCAATATGGAAAGCGGCCCAACACCTGGATTCCGCAACTTTGCACACTTGGTGATGACTGGCGACCAGATAGAAAAGGTTGGCGACATCACCGCCACGGAGATGTATAACAACGAGATTGACTACTGGAAGAAATTCTGCCAGCGCATCGTCTTCGATACGCCCGACCCCTTCATCAACACCTTGGGAGCAGCACTCACGCTGGCTGCCGACGGCGACTGGGACGGGCAGACTTGGCTGCACGGCTGCATCGGTTGGCGCACGCCGCTGCCCGGCTGGCGTGCCGGTTACCTGGGCGACGTGATGGGATGGAACGACCGTGCCAAGAGCCACTTCACGGCATACGCCAAGAGTCAGGTGAACAATGTGCCTGCCACCATCAGCCACCCCTCGCAGGACCCTGCCACGAATATGGCCCGTGCAGAGAAGAAGTGGGGTACGCAGATGTATAGCAACGGCTATATCTGTCGCACGCCTGAGCGCAACGACCAGATGCACCACTATGACATGAACCTCTGCTACATCGACGAGTTGCTGTGGCACTTCCAGTATGATGCCGACCCTGACTATATGAAGCAGATGTGGCCTGTCATCAAGAGCCATCTGGCTTGGGAGAAGCGCAACTTCGACCCCGACGGCGACCACCTCTACGATGCCTACTGCTGCATTTGGGCCAGCGACGCCCTTTACTATAGTGGCGGTGCCGTCACCCACTCGTCGGCCTACAACTACCGCGCCAATCTGCTGGCAGCACGCATCGCAGAACTGATTGGCGAGAATCCCGCTCCCTACGCACAGGAGGCCAATGCCATCCTGCAAGCGCTGACCGACCGTATGTGGGTAACCTCGCCTCTGGGAGGCGGCCATTGGGCTGAATACCAGGACGCTATGGGTCTGAAGCGCCTGCACAAGAACGCTGCCGTCTGGTCTGTCTATACGCCCATCGACTGTGGCGCCGGCACAATGGAGCAGTTCTTCAAAGCCACAAAATACGTGGACAACATCATCCCGCACATCGACGTGGAGGACACGGGACTGCGCACCATTGCCACCAGCAACTGGATGCCTTACACCTGGAGTACCAACAACGTGGCTCCGGCAGAGGTGATGCACACCGCGCTGGCCTACTTCCGTGCCGGACGTGCCAAGGACGGCTATAACCTGATGATGGCCAACATCGTAGACAATATGTATTACGGCCAGTCGCCAGCCAACTTCGGACAACTCTCGTACTACGATGCGGCACGCGGCGAGTGCTACCGCGACTTCGGCGACTGCATCGGCATTTCTGCCCGCACGCTGTTGCAAGGACTCTTCGGCATCATCCCCAACGCCCTCTACGGCGAGTGTATCATCAGTCCGGGACTGCCTGCCGACTGGACAAAGGCGCAGGTGAAGACCCCATATCTTTCATACAAGATGACCCGCAAGGGCGACAAGGATGTCTATGAAATCACCCAAAACTTCACTCGTCCGCTGAAGATTGTGTTCCGCCTGCAGCGACACGGCTCTGACGACGTGGTGGTGCAGGGAACCACCGACCGCACCCAGGTGATTACCGTTCCGGCAAACCACAACGACGGACAGCCTACAGCCCAGTATGTTTCAAACGACGAGGGCCACCGTCTGATGAGAGAGCAGCACATGCGCGACCGTGAGGCACGCCGCGAACCCAGCAAACTGGGATTGGCAGAGCCTGAAACGGCAAAGAAGCCCAAACAGGTGAATATGGACAAACTGTTCAATGCCAATGTTGCCGACATCTTCAAGAACCGCTACACCAGCCCACGACCCAAGACCACCACGCTCCAGATTCCGTTGCAGGGTGCAGGCGACTGGTGTTCAACCGACTACACGCCTGTCATCGACGATTCTGGTTTCCGCTCGCAGGTGAAGGGTGGTGTTTTCAATATGAAAGGTGTTAACTTCCGCACACCACGTGACGGGCGTAACATCGCCTACACCAGCCTGTGGGACAACTATCCTAACAGCATCACCGTGCCACTAACCGGCAAGGCCAGCCAAGCCTATCTGCTGATGGCTGGCAGCACCAACCCTATGCAGAGCCGCATCGACAACGGACTGGTAGTATTCACCTACACCGACAACAGCACCGACACGTTGTATCTGAAGAACCCATTGAACTGGTGCCCCATCGACCAAGACTATTACGTTGACGGCAAGGCGTTCACCACATTGAACCAGCGCCCATACCGCGTCAGTCTGAAGACGGGGGCCGTGAGCCGCGACCTGGGCAAGGAACTGGGGCTGAAGGACAGCGCCGACGGACGGCAGATTCCTGGTGGAGCCGCCCAGATGCTGCGTGTGAACCTGAACAAGAAGAAGGGGCTGAAGAGCCTGTCGGTCATCCCACTCTCCAACGACATTGTCATCGGACTGATGGCTGTAACGCTACACCCGTAAACCTCTGACAGATGAACTTCGCCGTTCAAAATATACCAAACATCCTCGACATCGTGTTCAAGGGATTGCTCATTGGCATCATCGCCTCTGCGCCGATGGGGCCTGTAGGTATCCTTTGCGTGCAACGCACCCTGAACAAAGGCCGCTGGTATGGTTTCGTGACGGGATGCGGGGCTGCCGTGAGCGATATGATCTATGCCGGCATTACTGGTCTGGGTATGGGTCTCGTGGTCGATTTTGTGAGCAACGACACCAACCGTTTCTATTTGCAGATAGTAGGAAGCCTCACGCTGCTGGCCTTCGGCTACTATACCTACCGGACAGACCCGACAAAGAAGATGCGTATGCCAGGACAGAGCAAAGGCACGCTGACGCACAACGCCATCACCGCCTTCCTGGTCACGCTGAGCAATCCCCTGATTATCTTCCTCTTTATGGCACTCTATGCCCAGTTCGCCTTCGGCCTGCAGCCAGACAAACCCATCGATATGATGGTAGGCTTTGTTAGCATCGTCGGAGGGGCGCTGCTCTGGTGGTGGGGCCTCACCTGGCTCATCGACCAGATACGGACCAAATTCAGTACCGACGGCATCAAACTCATCAACAAAATCATCGGTATGGCGGTGATGCTGGGCAGCGTCATCATCCTGCTGTCGACCATCACCAGCCTCCATCTCTATAACATATTCTAAGCAATGTTTATAGCCAACCAACTGAGGAAAAGCAACATAGCGGAATATCTGCTCTATATGTGGCAGGTGGAAGACACCATCAGGGCTTTCGGCTGTTCGTTGCCCCGCATACGGCGCGAATACATTGACCGTTTCGACTACGACGATGAACAGAAAGAGGAGGAGGCCGACTGGTTCGGAAATCTTGTCCGAATGATGAACGAAGAGGGGTGCCGCGAGAAAGGGCATCTGCAAATAAACAAGGTGACGCTGCAAATGCTCGCCGACCTCCACACGCAACTGATGGCATCGCCGAAGTTCCCCTTCTACAATACCGCTTACTACAAGGTGCTGCCCTTCATCGTGGAGTTACGGCAGCGGGGGGCCGACAAGGAGGAGAACGAAATTGAGACTTGCCTGAATCTGCTCTATGGCGTGATGATGCTGCGCCTGCAAAAGAAAGAGGTGACTGCCAGCACGCAACACGCCGTGAAGGAGATTTCCACTTTCATCGGCCTGTTGAGCGACTATTACAAGAAAGACAAAGAAGAACCCCTTTTCAAATAACCAAAGATGAATATACTGATTACTGGCTGCAACGGCCAATTAGGAAACGAGATGCAACGCCTGGAACTGCTGCACCCCGAACATACGTACTATAATACTGACGTGCAGGAACTGGACATCACCGACCGTGAGGCTATCTGCAAATTCGTGGATGACAACGCCATCGACGGCATCGTGAACTGCGCCGCCTATACGGCAGTTGACAAAGCCGAGAACAACCAAGAGTTGGCCACCGCGCTCAATAGTCTGGCTCCAGGCTATCTGGCTGAAGCCGTGGACCAACGGAATGGATGGATGATTCAGATTTCCACCGACTACGTGTTCGACGGCACCAACCATCGTCCATACGTCGAGACCGATGAAGTTTGCCCGAATTCTGTCTATGGCAGCACCAAGTTGGAAGGCGAGCGCAATACCCTGAAATATTGCAAGCAGGCAATGATTATCCGCACGGCGTGGCTCTACTCCACTTTCGGCAACAATTTCGTGAAGACTATGATACGGCTGGGCAAGGAGAAGACGGAATTAGGGGTTATCTTCGACCAGGTCGGCACTCCCACCTACGCCCGCGATTTGGCCCAAGTTATCTTTACGGCCATCGGGAAGGGCATTGTGCCTGGCATTTATCATTTCAGCAACGAGGGTGTCATCTCGTGGTACGACTTCACAAAAGCCATCCACCGCATTGCGGGCATCGACACCTGCAAGGTGCGCCCCCTGCACACTTCCGAATACCCCACCCCAGCCAAACGACCGCACTACAGCGTGCTCGACAAGACCAAGGTGAAAGAGACGTACGGGATAGAAATTCCTTACTGGGAAGACTCTTTACGCGAATGTATTGAAAGGCTCTGAGACGATGAAAGTATTCGCTATTCTATGTTCTTTATTCTTTAGTGCAGCGCTTATGACCGGATGCAAGACGACAACGACTGCCGCGAGTACCGCTATGGAGAAGGAGGTCAAGACTATGCCGCAGGGACGGCTACTGGAAGTGAGTTACGAAGAGCGCGGTATGAATTTCCCGGAGTATGGGGATTTCAAACTGAGCCGCCGCTTCGGTCCCCCTACCCTTGCGTTCAGACATTGGAGTGACGAGGTGAAAATCGAGGTCAGCGATTCACTCTTTGATGTGGCACTCAACATCATCAAGGAAGGGCGTATGTACGAATATGAGACGCTCTACGATGATACGCCCAAGGGCATACAGATGCTGGACGGCACGAAGTGGGATTTCACCGCCGTCTTCGAGGGTAAGCAGTACATTTTCTCGGGCGGACGTTCCACCTGGCCGGAAGACAAGAAAGGCCTGGACCTCATCATCCAACTGCTGACTGACACCGCCAAGAAAGGCTGCGAAGAGAAACAATAAAACCTCCCCCGAAGGGGAGGCTTTTTTTGTGGGGATTATTGGTTGTTCTGGAACATTTCGGTGTGTTGTCGGATGAGTTCTTTGTCATTGAAGTAGTCAATCTTCATGGCCTGACGTACCTCGTTCATCGTTTGGGCGGCCACCTCGCGGGCTTGTTCGGTACCCTTGCGCAGCATCTCGTAGACGCCAGGAATGTCTTTCTCAAACTCACGTCGACGCTCACGCATAGGAGCCAAGAACTGCTGTAGCACTTCGTTGAGGAACTTCTTGCATTTCATATCGCCGAGGCCGCCGCGTCGGTAGTGTTCTTTCAGTTCGTCCAGGTTCTGGTATTCCGGCCAATAGTTCTTGAAGTCTTCCTCACAAGAGAAAGCATCAAGATAGGTGAAGACCGCATTTCCCTCCACATGGCCGGGATCGCTCACGTTCAGGTGCAGAGGGTCGGTGTACATTGAGCGTACCTTCTGCCACACCTCGTCGGCACTATCCGAAAGGTAGATGCAGTTGCCCAGGCTCTTCGACATTTTCTCCTTGCCGTCGGTGCCAGGCAGTCGGCGTGCCGTTTGGTTCTCGGGCAGCATGATTTCCGGCTCCACCAGAACGGGGGCATAGATTTGGTTGAAACGGCGCACCAGTTCACGAGTCACCTCCAGCATTGGTTCCTGGTCTTCACCAGCAGGCACAACGGTTGACTTGAAAAGCGTGATGTCTGCTGCCTGCGACACGGGATAACAGAAGAATCCCAAAGGAATGTTGGCCTCGAAGTTCCTCATCTTTATCTCCGTCTTGACGGTGGGGTTTCTCTGCACCCTCGAAACGGTGATGAGGTTCATGAGGTATGTGGTGAGTTCTGCGAGTTCTGGTATGTGGCTCTGTATAAAGAGTGTGCATTTCTCTGGGTCGAGTCCTGCTGCAAGCCAGTCGAGCGCCACCTGTATAATGCTTTGGCGCAGTTTCTCAGGGTTTTCTGCATTGTCGGTAAGTGCCTGCACGTCGGCCATAAAGACGAACATACGGTCATAACCTCCAGCGTTTTGCAGTTCTACGCGTCGTTTGAGTGAGCCTACGTAGTGGCCGAGGTGGAGTTTTCCTGTTGGGCGGTCGCCTGTTAATATAATTTTCATTTTCGATTTACGGATCTATTTTATTTTCGATTTGATTATTTGTAGAGGTATCGTTTGATGCTCTTTTTGGGTGTTTTGGCAAACTCCTGATCGTGGATTTCTATTTCGCTGATTTTCTCGTAGGCGGGGAGTAGTTCGTTGAGTGTGGTTCGGTTTTGCTCCATGATGCCTTCGAGGTCTTCTTTTGTGAATTTGAGATTGCGTGCTTCTTCGAGGTCGGGGTGTACGAGTGCGACGAGTTTATTGTCGCGTTGTACGACGATGCTTTCTACGACCATTGCCATTGAGTTGAGTTTGTCTTCTATCTCTTCTGGGTAGATGTTTTGTCCGCTTGGTCCGAGGAGCATGTTTTTGGAGCGTCCATTAATATAGACGTTGCCTTCGTAGTCCATTGTGCCGAGGTCTCCGGTGTGGTACCATCCGTCTTTGTCGATGGCTTCGCGTGTGGCTTCCTCGTTCTTATAGTAGCCGAGCATAACGTTGAGTCCTTTTGCGAGTATTTCTCCTGGGACGGTCTGTGGGTCTGGGGAGTCGATTTTGACTTGCATGTGTATGACTGCTCTGCCGCAGGAGCCTGGCGCGAAGGTGTGCCAGTCGCTGTAGCAGATGATGGGTGCGCACTCTGTGGCTCCGAATCCGACGGTATATGGGAAGTTGATGCGCTTGAGGAATTGTTCGACTTCTTGGTTGAAGGCGGCTCCGCCTATGATGATTTCGTACATATTCCCGCCGAATGCCTTGAGTACTTCCTGGCATATCATTTCGCGCACTTTCTGTGAGATGATGGGCATCTGGAGGAGGAGTCGCATGCGGTTGTTCTGTATTTTCGGGAATACACGCTTTCTGACGATTTTCTCGATGACGAGGGGCACGGCTATGACGACGCGGGGCTTGACTTCGGCCAATGCCTGTGCGATGATGGCGGGCGACGGGGTGCGGTTGAGGTAGTAGACGTGGCATCCGTGTAGGAACTCGAAGATGAACTCGAAGGCCATGCCGTACATATGTGCCATTGGGAGGATGGAGATGATGCTGTCGCCTTGTTTGATGGTTTTTCCGAGGACGTTGCACGCGAAGTCGTAGTTGGACCATATTGCGCGATATGGTATCATGACGCCTTTGGAGAAGCCTGTTGTGCCACTTGTGTAGTTGATGAGTGCCATTTCGTCGGGGCTGCTCTCTCTGTAGTAGTTGACGTGCTCTTTCCTGAAATATTTGGGGAATTTCTGTCCGTAGAGGGCGTTGAGGTTCTCGCGGGCGTAGGTGAGTTTCTCGGAGCGTGAGACGATGACTGAGAAGTCCGTATTGCGTATGATGCCCTCGAGGTGTGGCATTTCTTCGGGAGTGATGGTCCCTACTACATGGTCGCCTGCGAAGAGCAATTTGGCGTCGCTGTGGTTGACGATATTGTGGATTTGCTCGGGCATGAACTCGTGTAGGATGGGTACTGCGACTGCTCCATAGGTGAGTGTGGCGAGAAATGCGACTGCCCATTGGCTGCTGTTGCGTCCGCACAATGCGATTTTGTCACCCCGTTGTATGCCGGAGTTTTCGAACAATATATGCACCTTCTCTATCTTCCGGGCTACGTCGTGGTATTGTAGTGTCTGTCCTTTATAGTCGGTCAGGGCGTCTTTGTCCCAGAAGTCGATGACGCTTTTTTCTATGAGTTCGTTAAAACTTGGTATTGTTTCCATAATATTATTTTCGATTTACGGATTTTCGATTTGACCATTGACCATTAAACATTGGCTTGCCCCTACGAGTAGAGGTAACGTTTGATGCTTTTCTTTGGTGTTTTCTGGAATTCCTCGCTACGCAGTACTATTTGTGAGATGCGGCAAAAGGCGGGTAACTGCGTGTTCAGGTTTAGGCGGTTCTGTTCCATAATGGCCTCGAGTCCCTCTCGGTCGATGAGAGCGGCCTCGTCCTGGTCTGGATAGACCAAGGCTACCAATTTCTCACCATTTTGAACGACAAGGCTCTCGCTCACCATAGGCATGGAGTTGAGTTTGTCCTCTATCTCTTCGGGGTAAACGTTCTGGCCGTTAGCCCCCAGGAGCATGTTCTTGATGCGTCCGCGAATGTAGATATTACCCTCGTAGTCCATCGTGCCCAGGTCGCCCGTGTGGTACCAGCCGTCCTTGTCGATGGCCTCGCGTGTGGCCTCCTCATTCTTGTAGTAACCCAACATCACGTTGGTGCCACGTGCAACGATTTCTCCAGGTACGTTGGCAGGGTCTGGACTCAAGATGCGGGCCTCCATATTGTCGATAGCACAGCCGCAGGAGCCAGCAGCAAACTCATGCCAGTCGCGATAGCTGATGAGCGGTGCACACTCGGTAGCACCATAGCCGACGGTCAGCGGGAAGCCGATGCTCAGCAAGAATTCCTCCACCTCTTTCGACAGGGCTGCGCCACCCACGATGACTTCATAGGCACGCCCTCCGAATGCCTCCATCACTTTCTGGCAGATGCGCTCCTTCAGCTTGTCGCTCACCACAGGGATGGCCATCAGCAGCCTCATACGGTTTGTCTGAAGGACGGGGAACACACGTTTTCGCACTATCTTCTCGATGATTAGCGGCACAGAAATAATGATTGAAGGCTTCACCTCGGTGAAAGCCTTGGCAATGAGCGACGGCGACGGCAGGCGGTTAAGGAAAAACAGATGGCAGCCATTGCAGAAGCCAAAGATGAACTCTATAGAGAGGCCGTACATGTGGGCCATAGGCAGGATGTCGAGCATGGGACTGCCGGATTTCACATAGTTGCCAAGCCGCACCAGACAGAAGTTCAGATTGCCCCACAATGCGCGATACGGCAACATAACGCCCTTCGAGAAACCCGTGGTGCCGCTGGTGTAATTGATGAGGGCAAGTTCCTCGGGCTGGTCTATATGATAGTTCACGTCAGACTTCTCAAACGAATAGGGATACTTAGTGCCGAACATCATGTTTAAATGTTCACGTGCATACGAGAGACGCTCCGAGCGCGAAAGCATCAGCGAGAAATCGGGCAGATTGACGATGCCTTCCAAAGCTGGCATATTGTCAGGATTGATGTCCTTGCAGATAAAATCGCCCACAAAGAGCAGACGGGCCTCCGAGTGGTTCACAACATTATGAATCTGCTCGCTGTTGAACTCGTGCAGGATAGGCACAGCTACGGCCCCGTAGGTCAGCGTGGCCAGGAAAGCCACAGCCCAATGAGCCGAGTTTCGCCCGCATATAGCAATCTTGTCGCCAGCAACAATACCACAATTCTCAAAGAGAATGTGCATCTTCTCTATCTTTCTGGCCACGTCATGAAACTGAAGCGTCTGCCCCTCATAGTCGGTCAGGGCATCTGAATCCCAGTTGTTTACAATGGCATCCTGTATGTATTTAATGAAGCTTGAACCGGTGTTCATTGCACAATTTTCAAAATTTTGTGCAAAGGTACGCTGTTTTTTGCACATTTCCAAAAAAAAAGTGCAATATTTTCTGTATTAACGTATTTTTAACAACTGCCACCCATTTTATTCAGTTATTATAAAAAGTTAAATCCACGACGTAGTTTTATCATTCTTCGTCGTGGATTTAATGATCATCGACATAGAATAAACTTTTGCTCCGGCCCTTGTACTTATTTAGTCCCGGCAATGTCCTTAAATGCAGAGCCGAAAATGATGTACTGGGTATTGCCGGCGATGGTGCCCTCGTTCTGTCCCCAAAGGAAGGGCCAGTCGTCGTAGTTCTCGAAGTGGTCGGGACGACGGAAGAGGAGGCCGGGGGCAACATTGCCAGGAATGGCGGAGAAGTCGGCGCGGTTGTTGCCGTAGAACACCTGCTTGGGGCGGGTGGCTCCGACGACTGCGACAAAACTGTAATTGTGGTAGGGATGGCAGCCGTAGAGCCAGTTGGCCACGCGGTAAACCTCATCCTTGCTGATGATGTCGGGGAAGTAGATGTGGGCGTAGTTGACGGTGATGCCGAAGTTGAGCACGGCATTCACGCCCGCCCAGTTGCCAAGACCGATGGGCACACCGTAAGGATTCTGGGTGTCAAAGCCATGGATGTAGTCGTTGTACTTCTGGACGTAGGGACGGAGTTTCTTTTTGTAGACCTCGTCCTTCATCGGGATGGAGTCGAGTGCGGTTTGCAAATTGCGGGCCACATCACGGTCGAGGCTCTCCCAGATTGAACGTGGGCGGTTGTCGCGACGGGCGTTTTGACGGCGACGCTGCTGCGGCGTCGTGTTGCCGTCGCCGGTGCCAGTGAGCCAGTCGTTGTCGGCCTCAGCCTGAGCATCGCGCTGGCCTCTGCGCTGGGCCAACAGTTCCTCGGCCTCTTTGCGCAATCGGTCGGCCTGCTTCTGCGCACGGTCGGCAAGGCCGTCGTTGTAGCCTCGGAGCACGCGGGCGGCAGAAGTAAAGACGCCGGCGGCCTGAAGGTCGAGACTCGGATTGCGCGTGGTGAAGGCCCACATATCGTCGGGTGTACCGCTCCGCTTCCCGTCGGCGCTCACCTCGTATGGCTTCAGCGACGGGTCGTAGTGCAGGCCGTCGGTGATGGAGGCGGCGTCGCCCAGGTGGTGGTAGTTGTCGAGGATGGAGTTAGAAAGCGTCGAGGCCATGTGGCCGATTTGTTCGGCCTGGGTCACAAGGTTCAGCACGCCGTGCTCGATGAACTGCATGATGTCGGGCTTGCCGTCAGGGCGGTGGAGTTCGACGTAACGCTGCTCCTGCGAGACAAAGGTCTCGTCGCGCTGCGGGTGGAACAGTTCCCACGTGCGAATGAAGTTCTGCACGACGTTGATGTTCGAGCCGGTCTCGATGTCGAAGTCGCCAGCGTCAAAGAATCCGCCTACATTCAGGCCGGGAATCAGTTCGTAGGGTTTGTACTTAGTGTCAGTCGTCGCCCCCTGGCGGTGCAGGTCGAAGTGGTCGCTCTCAGGAGCCTGGAGGTAACCCTCCTTGAACGGCTCGCCGTGCCACGTGCGGTAGCCCTCAGTCACATACATGTGGTTCATGTGGATGGGCACCCATACGTCGGTCGTGGCGTCAGTAATCTTGTCGTAGACGTGCGCATCAATGAGGAAATCGTTGGTCTTTGTCTGGCCGTACTGGATGTAGTAGACGCCAGGCTGGCGCACCGACGAGAAGTCGAACTTCACATAATTATATTTATAATACGGCCCCCAAGTGGTGAGTTTGCCACGATAGACTTCGGTTGACGTGCCGTCGGGGTTGATGCGCACCAGGGCGGCTGAGGCCTGCGGGGTATCGTTCTTGTCCAGTTCGATAACGGCGACCTTGGGCTGCTCAGGCGTGTAGCCGACTTGCGAGAAGCCGATGTTCGGCTGGCGAATCCAGTTGGGGATGGCGTGCGGTTCAACAGTCCAGGTCACAACCTTGCCGGTCTTGCCTTTCGGCAGTACGCTGCGAAGCACAAACCATCCGTTTTGCGCCAGCATACGGCCGTCGAAGAGTTTCAACTCCGCGTCGTCACTCGCAATGCTGATCATTCGCTCCGGGTCGTCCGTCGCCACTACGATGCGGTGGCCTGTCTCCAACGGCAGCGGATCGACGAAACGGCCTGTGCCTCGGTCGTCGTAGGTCTTGAAGCCCTTGAACTGACGAGGTTTCTCTGCGTTTGGGCGTGTCACCGTCTGGCTCGTCGCGTAGCGGGGAAAACGGTTCAGCCGTCCGTCCATCGTGAACGTTTTCAACCAGTATTGCGACGGCAGGAACTCAATATTCAGTCCTGCCTCGCCAGCGAGTTTGTCAGGCACAGGCTTGTCAAGATAAACGGCAATCTCGACGGCTTTTCCCTTGGCTGTCACGATAACGCGGCTGTCAAAGTCATAGTCGTCATAGCGCATAGTCACCTCAATACTGCCGTTCCCTTTGTCCACCTTTCGGTCGGTCATCCTCGGCACCAAGTCCCACTGCTCAGGCGTGTTGTTCAGGCGGATGGCACCGCCCTGGACAGTTCGTACCCCGTGGTGGATAATCTCGATACCAGAGTTCTTCTCGTCGTTGAACCCTCCGTTAAAACTGTTGCTGAACACCAGCACGTTCACACCCTGCCGCTCGAAGTACTCCAAGTCATTCAGCCGCAAGTCCTGCGCCCACCCCAAGACTGGGGCAAGAAGCGCCATTGCCGTCATCACTATCTGGTTCATATATATATTGTGTTGGTCATCAATTATCGCTGCCTACGGTCGTTGTTGCCCCACTTCTTGTCGTAGCGGCCCTCGGTGTCCACCTTTCCGCCGAACATATTCAGGCGGTAGCGCACGTGGAGCATGGCATAACTGTTGATGCTGTTGTAACGGGTGTCGCTGCGGCCATTGGCATTGACCCAGCGCTCGTAGTTGGACTGCTGGCGGAGAAGGTCGTAGAAATTCAAGGCGACCACCAAGGTCTTCGACTTGAGGAACGCCTTGGAGAGTTGGCCATTCCAGATGAGTTCGTTGGTGTTCGACGACGGGTCGTTGTAACCGCGACGACTGTTCTCGTGGAGGTTTGAGGAAATTTCGATGCCGCTGGGCAGTCGGAACATCACCTGTCCGCCATAACTGAAACGCCACGTGTCGAGATCAGCGCTGGGCTGTAGTTCGTTGCGCGAGTGCTGGTAGTTGACGCTGCCGTCGAGAGTGACTTCGAGCCAGTCATTGCGGAAACTGACATTCAGACGCTCACGGAGATTGGTAGTCTTGGTGGTGTTCTTGGCGGCGTCGGCCTTATTTTGAGCCACATAACTCACGTAATGGTTGTAGCGCAGTCGCGTGTCGGTACCAATGTTCCAGTGGGCAGCCGAGTCGATGGCAGTACTGAAATTCAGTCCGCCGTCGGCATTCCAGTTGCCATTGATGTTCTCAGGCTTTGAGAAACTGCCGCCAGTCTCGGGATCATAGCGGACGAGGTTGGAGATGCTGTTGCGGATGTGGCGGTAGTTACCGTAAAGGACGATGGAACGCTTGTAGCGCTGGATGTAGTTGTTATAATAGACGTTAAGTGTGTTGGTGAACTGAGGTTTCAGACCCGGATTTCCCTGGGTGATGTAAAGCGGATTGGAGTCGTCGACAATGTCGAGCAGTTGCGTCATTTCAGGCTGGCGGGTGTCGCCGCGATAGGTGAGACGGATGCTCTGCTGGTCGCTGAAGTTGTAATGGAAATCAAGGGTCGGTGTGAGGTTGACGACGTTGCGTACAGTATCTACGTAAACGCCACGGTAGTCCTGAATGAAATTGGACTGCTGGGGTTGCACGAGGAAGCCGATGTTGTAGTCGTACTCCTTCTGCCAGTGGCGGAGCGTCAGGCGGATGTTGTGCGTATAGTTCTTATACTCCGAGAACCGGCTGAGGTTCTTGTCGAGATAGCCGTCCATCCCTGCATAGACGCTGCCAAGCCACGGATCCCATTCACGGTATTCGGGTTCCACGCCGCTGAAGATATTTGCCTCGCGATGGCTGAAGTCGTAAGTCTGGCGGTCGCTCTTATTCTGGCTATAGCGCAACTCATAACTGGCCTGCAAGTGGGCGCCCTTCCAAAGAGGCTCGCTGTAGAGGGCCGAGAGCACGTAGCCGCTGTTGTCACTCGGCGTTGTGTTGTAGCGGGCAGTAAAATAGGTGGAGTCTGTGCCAGCCTGGTTCTGAAGGCGGTGAAGGAAGACCTCGTTGTTCGACGCGCTGCGGTTCTCAGTATCGCCAAGCGAGCCTTCAACGCGCAGGGTGACGTTGCGGCCACTCGAGTTCAGGCGACGGTAGAATTGGAGCATAGCCCACGCATTTTTGTTCTCACCATAAGAGAGGCTGGCGCCATAGTTGTGGTTCACGAGATAAGGCGACAATGGGCCTGACAGGGCCAATTGGTCTAATGGAGCATCAGCGTAAAGATAGGGGTCGGTGTCAAAGGTTGCGCTGGCCGAGGTGCTGGTGCCATCGTTGCTGTTGATGCTACCGTTGGCTCGCAGGAGCAAGTTGGTCAGCGTGTCGGGCTTCCATTCCACGCGGATGTTGCCCCACCAGTTATTGCTGCGGCTCATCTGCTTTGAAAAACTGTTCGAGAATGTGCGCGAGGTCTCCGAATAGAAGTTCTCACTGGCGTTTTCGTTCTCGTTGTCGCCGCCACGGTGGTTCCAGCGGATGCTTGCGTCCATCTTGAGTTTCTCACCATCGTCATAGTTCAGGTTCGTACCCAGCATCTTTCGCGAATTCAGTCCGCGACGATTCCACCAGCCTGCATTCTCCTCCTTGTTGTTCAGGTTGCCAAGCAACACGAAGCGCGTCTTGTCGGTGAAGACGCTTCCCATGCCTCGTGAGGCATAGCGGTGTTCTGTACCGCCGGCCAGGTCAAGGTTTGTCATATAGCCACGGTTCATACCTTTCTTTATCGTGAAGTCGAGCACCGTCTCCTTGTTACCGTCCTCAATGCCCGTGATGCGCGCCTGGTCGCTCTGCTGGTCGTAGAATTTCACGCTCTGGATGATGCTCACGGGGATGTTCTTCAATGCCGTTTCCACGTCGCCAAGCATAAATTCCTTGCCATCCAACAATATTTTCTCCACGGTCTTGCCATTCACCGTGATGTTTCCGTCTTCATCGACCTCCGCACCAGGAATGCGCTTGATTAACTCTTCGATTGCCGAACCCTCTGGCGTACGGAAGGCTTCGGGATTATACACCAATGTGTCTTTCTTAGCGATGATTTGAGCGGCACGGCCCGTGACGACTGTCTCTCTCAGCATCACGGCGTCCGACGACATAAGCAACTCGCCCACGTCCTGGCTCTGATTCCGCCGAAGCGTCACTTCTCGCTCAATGGCTTGAAAGCCCACCGACGAGACCTTCAAACGATAAATACCGTTTGCCGGTGCCTCCACAGAGAAATTTCCCTTGAGGTCAGTCACCGTTCCGCCAACAAACGTAGAGTCCCGCTGACGAAACAACTGAACCGTGGCCTGCACCATCGGCTCCTTCAACTCCGCGTCCACTACACATCCACTGACGGTAAGCCCGCGGTCTTCGTCATCCTGTGCCGATACACCCACGGCGAACATCAGCAGCAACAATAGTAAAAATTGTCTCATCTTTAATTTTGTATTACGTTATATCGTTATTACGTTATCACGACAATTATCCCATCTTCCGCGTACTGTCGCGCAGTTCCAGCCGCGCCTTCACCACAACGTGCTGCACGCTGTCGTCGCCGTTCATCTGGTCGAGAAGCAGACGGAATGCTTTGACACCAATTTCCCGTAGGTTTTGCTTGACAAACGACACGCGGGGATGCGACATTTCTGAGACCCAGTCGCTCATATAGCCCACAATAGCCAAGTCTTCGGGGATGCGGAGCCCACAACTTGTCACCGCCTGAAGGGCCGAAATGGCCAGCAGTCCATGACTGGCAAGGATAGCGTCAGGCGGTTCCGGCAGACGCAGCAGTTCGAGTGTGTCACTCAAGCCGGAGTTAAAACTGATGTGATGACATTTCACCAATTCCGCACGGATGGGGATGCCACGTTCGCGCAGGGCCTCCAAATAACCGTGCTTGCGTTGGACCGTCTGACGCATCTGGTTCGGACCGCCAAGGAAAGCGATACGCTTAGCCCCACCATCGATGAGACAGTTTGTCGCTTCCTGTGCCGACGCTGCATCGTTGATGATGACCGACGAGAGGCCAATGTCAGCAGCACGGTCGAAGAGCACCACAGGCACCTTCGCCCGCTTCAGCCGTTCCAAATGGGCAAAGTCGGTAGTGTCCTGCGAAAGACAGAGGATGATGCCCTCGACGTGCATATTGAGCAGCAACTCCAAGCAGTCGGCCTCGTTTTCGCTGTTGTCATTCGAGTCGGTGATAATACACATATAACCGTCTTTACGTGCCTCAGCCTCAATGCTTTTCACGATGTGGGCGTTGTGGTTGTAGGCCACGTCTGGCACCACCACTCCAATAGTATGCGTCGTATCGAAGCGAAGGCTCGTAGCAAAGGGATTCGGTCTGTAGCCCCTCTCTTCGGCCATACGCTCAATCTCTTTTTTCAGTTCCGGACTCACTCCGTCAAGGCCTCTGAGTGCACGAGAAACCGTGCTCACATTGACACCCAACTGGCGGGCAATGTCGCGCTGTGAAATATGTTTCATAAGTCTTGTTACTTTCTGAGCCACAAAGTTACGCCTTTTCCTAATAATAGTAACGCAACATCAAAGAAAATTGTTGCGCAATGCGTTGCGTCACATCCACAAAAAAAGGCCACCTGCTTCACGGCAGATGGCCCCCAAATAAACGCTATGTTTAGTTATGGTGTCTTTGTGTTGGTTAAGACGCTGCAAAATTAGACATTTATTAGCGACCTTCCAACATTTTTCCATAAATTCCCACCGCAATGCGTTGCGCTGTTTACGCAACACAAATAGGAAGGATTCGGACAGACGGTTTTTCTATCCCCGAGCCATACGATAGATGGCTTCCATATCCTCTGCTTTCAAAACTTTGAAGACGCCACAACTGCGTTGGTAGTCGCGGCTGCACTTGCGGGTCATCTCACGGATTTCGTCGTCGGTGATGTCGCGGCCAATCAGTTCCTTGATATTGATGGGCATGCCAATGGCGTGGTAGAAGCGCTCCATAGCCTCAATGCCCTTGAGGGCAGTGCCTTCTGGGTCAGTGAAATCGTTAGGCACATCCATCACATTGACGGCAAAGCGAACAAAACGACTCAGGTTCTCGTGCATCACGTAGCGTGCCCAACTAGGCCACATGGCAGCAAGGCCGGCACCATGCGTCACGTCAAACATTCCACTCAACTCGTGCTCCAACTGGTGGGTGGACCAGTCGCCGTTGTTACGGTTGCCCGTCACATCATTGTGCGCCAGACTGCCACCCCACATAATCTGCGCACGGTTGCGGTAGTCCTCGGGATTCTTCAGCACGGCGAACACGCACTCTTTCATCGTGCGCATCAGCGTTTCTGCCAAGGCATCGGTCAGTGTCATATCGCAATCGGGGTTGAAGTAGCGCTCCATCGTGTGCATCATAATATCGGTCACGCCGGCTGCCGTCTGATAGGGCGGAAGCGTGAACGTGCGCTCGGGGTTCATAATGGCGAACTTCGGACGTGAGATGTTATCGGAATAACCCAGTTTCACGTCGCCGTCCTCGTTGGTGATGACACTGGCCTCGCTCATTTCACTGCCAGCAGCAGGAATAGTCAATACAGCAGCCACGGGCAGCATCGCCTTCGGCACGGCCTTACCAAGATAGAAGTCCCACACATCGCCGTCGTAGCAGACGCCGTAGCCAATGCACTTCGACGAGTCGATGACGCTACCACCACCAATAGCGAGAATGAAATCAACACTCTCCTTACGACACAGTTCAATGCCCTTCTTGGCCAGTGACAGACGCGGATTGGGCACGACGCCACCCAAGGTGACAAACTCTACCCCACCCTCGTGGAGCAGCCCGCAAATCTTGTCGAGCAGCCCCGACTTTATGGCACTCTTACCGCCATAATGCACCAGCACTTTCGTGCCGCCATATTTCTTAACGAGAGAAGCCACCAGCTCCTCCGATTCTTTGCCGAACATCACTTCTGTCGGCGCATAGAAATTAAAGTCTTTCATAATAATAATGTCAATATATTCATCTTATTTCTTAAAAATCTTCTGCGTAAACATCGTCAGATAGATGCGCCAGTTACGCCAGATGTGGCCGCCGTCGTTCTCGTAGTACTCGTATGGGTACTGGTGTTCGTCGAGATACTTGCGCAAATCGGTGTTCATCTGCATAAGGAAATCGTCCTTGCCGATGGCAATCCAGAAGAGCTTGGGCTTCGATGCGAAGAGGCGAGCCATCTGCCCGTCGAAGTCCTCGTTGAGTTTGGAGTTTTGCACGTTGGGCATAATTTCACGCGGCATCCTGCAGGCTGCCGACTGCAGGCCGTAGTAGTCGAAGGTCTCTGGATAGAGACGGGAGATGCCGAAGGTGTGGCCTCCGCCCATTGAGAGACCTGTGACGGCACGGCCAGAACGCTTGGCAATAGTCAAAAAGCGACTATCAACAAAGTTCACGATGTCCATAAAGCTCTCCTCCATCGAAGCTTTTGCGCCGCGCTGGTTGAATGCGTTTCCGTCGGGCACGTACATTCCCTCGTGCCACCAGCCTGGGGCGGCATTGCACGTCGGGTTGCCGTTGGGCATCACCACAATCATCGGCACACACTTGCCCTCGGCAATGAGGTTGTCCATAATCTGCGACGTACGACCCAGGTCACCCCACGCCGTCTCGTCGCCGCCCCAGCCGTGCAGCAGGTACATCACGGGGAAGCGCTTCTTGCCGTCGTAAGCCGCTGGCAGATAGACGGTCATGCGGCGCTGCTGGCCGAGTGTCGGGCTGTCGTACCACACGCGGCTGAACGTGCCATGCGGCACGTCGTTCACCTGGTAGAGATGGCCTTTGTCGTCCTTTGCCTTCGTCACGATGAAGATGTTGCTTAGTGTGTTGATATCGCGGTTCACGTAGCTCCACGACGGGTCTACGATGCGCTGCCCATCGACTGAGAGGCTGTAGGAGTAGAGCTCCGGCGCAAGTGGTGCCGTGGTCACTGTCCACACGCCATTGTCCTGCTTTTTCATCTCTAATGTCGTGTTGCGAATCTCCTCGAAGTCGCCGTTCACACTTACCTTTTGTGCCGCCGGGTCGTAGAAGTTGAACGTTACCGTTCCGTCTGCATTGATGACAGGCGACATTACGCGGGGTCTCTGCCCCAGGGCTTGCTGGCCATAGCAGCTTCCTGTTATCAGGAAGCAGCACGCAAGAATCATAGCCTTTTTCATATCAATCATTCGTTTTATTTGTTGTTGTTAATTGAGAAATGTCATCCATAGGATAGCGGACGCCCCATTTCTGGCGCAAGCCATCCATCAGTCGCATGATGTAAAGTGTCTCGGTGTGCGGCATCTCGCGAGGTTCCAACAACCCTTCGGCAAGGGCGTCGCGGCAGGCGACGAACTGGTACTCGTAGCCCGTTATCTGCTGTGGCACGTGGATGGTCTCAATGTAGGTTCGGTCGGGGCCATTGACAGTAATGGTCTGGGGATTATTGATGTTGTCGATGATGAGGTTGCCCTCGGTGCCTGCGATGACACCTATGTTGTCGCCCACGCATTGAGCCGACGACTGCACGTTGGCCAGCACACCGTCCTTCAGGATGATGGTGATGGCATTGGTCAGGTCCATGCCTGTCTCAGACTTCACGCACGTGCCATCGATGCTGACTATGCCGGCGGGGAAAAACATCCGCACGAAGTTCAACGCATAGACGCCAAGGTCGAGCAGGGCACCGCCACAGAGATCGGGCCGCATGATGCGCGGCTTGTCGCCCATCGAATAGCCCAGCGTGGCTGTGACGAGCCGAGGATTTCCAATGCGCCCTTCGACAATCAGCTTGCGGACGATGCCCACGGCTGGCTGGTAGCGTGTCCAGATGGCCTCGGCAAGAAACACTTTGCGCCGGTGCGCCAGTTCGATAATCTCCTGCGCCTGCTGTACATTCGCCATAAACGCCTTTTCCACCAAGCAAGGCTTTCCTGCCAGAATAGCCTCCCGCGTCACGTCATAGTGATGCGAGTGCGGCGTGCCAACATACACCAAGTCCACATCTGTGTCGGCAATCAGCTCCGCATACGACCCGTAAGCCTTCTTGATGTTCCACTTGGCGGAAAAAGCATCCGCCTTTTCCTGGGAGCGCGACCCCACAGCGTATGCCTCGCAGTTGGAGTTCTGGCCCAGTCCATTCAGGGTGATGGCTGCTTTCTCGGCAATCCATCCAGTTCCAATGATTCCTACTTTCATGTCTGTTCAGTTTATTTTTTTAGTTATTAGTGGCAAATTCTATTGGGTTTCACCCCACGTAGCGCGAAGACGGTGCAGCATAGTGGTGCTTTCGCCACAGGAACCAGTATGCTGGATATGGATGCCGCCGAAGGGGTTGGGGGCGACGGAGGCAGAGAGGCTGACGGCGTGGGGCAAAGGGCTGTCTGCGGGCTTGGGCGTAGTGGTCACGACATTAGCGGTGAGTTGTCCGTCGGAATAGTCCAGGGCGATGGTGCAACCTGTGCGATAGCATGTGGCACTGACTGGGTCGGTAAGCGGAGTGACAACACCGTTCTTGTATGCCACCAGCAGGAAATCGACAGCCTTGGCGTGCTTCACAGTTCGGATGATGCGCAAGCCATAGCCCGTCAGTGTGTGTGTGTCGAACTTCAGGCAGACGTCCATATACTGGCCCGTAGCTGAGCCGAATCCCTGACCAGCGGTTTTGGTGGGGTCTGCTTGTAGCATCAGCGACATATTATTATAGGTACGTGCGAAAGGTGTGTACATCAGCCGGGCACCACGTTGGGCCTGCAACAATCCCCGACCCACGGCGCCGTTGAAGCCCTCGCCGTATTCCCACATCGGCTTCTGCCGGTCGAATGTCCAGTCATATTCTGCCGTGTCGGCAGGCTTAAAGCCGTCGGCCTGCCATGCGTCAACAAGCAGTCCGTGACTCCATCCGCAACGGATGTCGCTAAAGTCTGTCACCAAACTGTCTCTTCCTGCAACGTCAGCTGCCTCTATCAGCTTGCTGGCAACCTCTGTCATGCCTCCTTTCAGACTTCTATTGTGGGCAGGACGCATGGTGACCATCAACCTATGGCCGATGTCGCCCGGACGAAGTTTGTAAGTACGTTGGGGGCCGTCATTGCTCCAAGCCAGGACAACTTCCTTGTGACAGTCATCGACATCAAGGCGGCTCCAGGCGATGAACGACTCGTCGCTCCGTCCCTGCAAGTCAAGCTGGTAGTCCAGATGGGCCAAACCGTTTTCTATCCTGATTTCAGGCTCTTTCAGGAACGCGGGCGGCGGCAGCGGGGCGGGCTTTACCGTCACAACACACACCGCCACGGCTGGATTGTCGCCGACGACGCAGGCGGTGACGGGAACGCTGACGGGTTCGTCTATCTGGTCGCAAGCCAGACGTATGGTCACCGAGTCGCCTGTGGGCTGGTTCACATAGAGCAGTGGGTCAGTACGCCAAAACACCTTCCTGCCATTGGCTTCGGCACGGAGTACCAACGGTTCGCCCCCAACTTGCATTTCTGCCTCATGCTGGCTGATGAGGAGAAAGGGCGGACGGTCTGTGCGCATGTCGATAGAGTCCATCACGACGGTGTTCTCCTTCTGGCGGTTTCCAATGACGTAGGGTTTGCCGTTCAGGGTGAAGTTCTTCTGATAGCAGCGCAGCCACCGCTGTGGATAGGCCGTCCAGCCCACATAGCTGCCCTCTGGGGCATGGTAGCGGCAGTCGACAACGGTCACTGGTCCGCCCTGTTTGCAGAAGAAGGTCTCGCGGTTGTTGGTGCGCACATAGAAGTCGCAATCCACGAAGAGCGGCCCTGCGCCGAAGGTGCTCCACATCGGCTTTGCGCCATAGAGGTCGAAGTCGCAATGGCGGTAGACGGCGTGGCCGCCGTTCAGCGCGTCGTCCGTGCACTCGAAATGACAACTGTCGTAGAGGCTCTCACGGGCACCGTTGAGCGGGTTCAGGTTCAGCCGGCTGACGAAACGCACTTTTCTGGCCGTCAGTTGCCTGCCGTGCACATAGCCCACGTGTGCCTGTGTGATGGCATCGCTGCGACGCTTGCGACCAAGTTCTGGCCGACGGGGATAGTTGAGATCTACATTGCAATAGTTGCCCAAGGTCATATTCTCCACCGTCAGCTCGTCGACGTGTATGTCTAACATTGTAAAATTGCCCACGGCTCCCTGCATCTGTCCACGCTGCGACGCCAGCACCACGTCTTCAGGCCGCTCGCCTAATCCAATGAATGTCAGTTTCTTGCCACGGATAACCATACCAAAGGGTTCGCGACCGTTTTCTCCCCGCACCACCTCTGGCACATCGGGATTGTCCACCCAGTATACCCAAGGGCGCACATAGAGCGTGGTCGTGTCGGTGAAATGGACCACGGCCTTTTGGAAACTATTATAGACAAAGGGAAGGGCTGCCGCCTCGTCGTCGGTAAGCGAACCGTCGAGCAGCAGATGACGGCTGTCGAGTGCCGGAACTCCAGCACCCGCAGAGGTGTACCCCGCAACCTGTGAAAGACCCCGTAAAACTATCAGTTGCAACAGGGCCAATAGCAGCAACTTCCCTTTCATAAAGCAGCAAACTGCCTGTATGTCAGCGGGTAAACTTCACGATGAGCCACGTGCCGACGACCTGAAGGAACAGACCCGGCCAGCCAAGCGTGAAGTCGGCTATGGTGGCAGCGATGCCGCCAGTAATGGCCATCTCGCCCAAGCAACCAATGGCCTGGCTGACGAGAACAACGCCGATGAGCAGGGGCAGGCTGACGGTCTTGAAATGCTGTGCGGCCAGTCCGGCAACCACAGCCAGGACGGCGAGTTTCAACGTCATCACAGGCAGGACTTCCGTAGCAGGCATACCCGTCAGCAGATGGTTCACCAGCGGCGAAAGGACAGCGGCGAGCAGCCCCGTCTTCCAGCCAAACTTGTAGGCGCCGGCAAGGATGACCAACGAGAGTGGCGCGAAGATGATGCCGCCCTGCGGAATGAGGTGGAACACTTGAGGCAGTACCAGGTTGCAGGCCACAAATACCATTGCCCACAGATAGGTTTTTACCTCGTCGTAATTGAACGCATAAAGTCTTACTGTTGCTTCCATAAATTGATTTTAGTTTAATTTGGGTTGGTTATTAAAAATTATACACGAAATGATATGAATGACACCGGTAAATCTATCTTCTCAGTTTGGACGAACCAAACTCCTACTTTGGACGAACCAAACTCCCACTTTGGACGAACCAAACTCAACATCGCTTTTTTTCCAATATTTATCCACTTTCCACTATTCTCCATTCCCTCCCCTCGCTCTCGACTTGGTGACCAGCCACACGCCGCTGAAGACGAGTATCACGGCCAGGGCGTGAGTTGGTTTCAGTATGCCGATACCGGCCAGCACAGAGACGATGACGGAGACGATGGGCTGCACATAGTTATAAACGGAAACCACCGTTGGCCGCAACGTCTTCTGTCCTATCATCGTCAGAATATAGCCCACGTAGGTACCGAAGATGACCACATAGCCCGCTTCGAGCCACGTCTTCGTGGCAATGGGCTGGCTGACGGTCTCGATGACGTGCCCGGCAGTAAACGGGATGACCATCAGCGTGGCCCAGAGGAACATCCATTTGTTGATGGTGAAGACCGAGTAGCGGCGGATGAGCGGATTGAAGAGCGACAAGTAGAGGGCAAAAGAGAACTGCGCCCCAAGGCAAAGCAGGTCGCCGCGAATGTCACCCACCTTGTCACTGCTGTGGGCCGCCGATGTCAGAATCAGCATCAATGCGCCACTACAGCCCATCAGCACGCCCAAAGCCTTCTTCCCAGTAATGGGTTCTTTCAGGATGATGGCCGCCAGAATCATAGCGAAAATGGGCATCGACGTAGTAACAATAGACGCATTGATGGGCGAAGTGATAGACAGGCCAATGGTATAGCAGCACTGGTTGGTGACGAGTCCGAAAACCGCCGCTCCAATGAACATCAGTTTGTCACGCAGCAGCACCTCCTCCTTCTTTACAAATAACGATGTGAGCCAGAACAACAAGCAACCGCCCAACACACGGAACGACACCATTGTCAGGCCGTCGATACCGTGGGTCATAGCGTCCTTTCCGAGCGGCGCCATCAGCCCCCAAAACGCGCACGCGCCAAACATAGAAAGGTGGGCTATAAGAGTTTGGTTGGTCTTACTCCTCATCGTGATTTCGGGTTTTGGGTGCAAAATTACAAAATAAAATGCGAAAACCTCAAATAATCTGACAAAAATTCAAGAATATTTGGCAGAAAAAGTTTTGCCAATAGTTACGAAAACTAAAATTATCGGTACATTATGCACGTGTTTCACAAAAAAGCACTACCTTTGCACCCCAAATGTAAATCCGTAAAATCGAAAATAAAAAGAGATGAATTTCAACAGTATTCTAAAGGCACTGTTTGGCGACAAATCGTCGCGTGATATGAAGAAAATCCAGCCTTTCGTAGTGAAGGTGAAGGCCGAGTCGCCCAAGATTGAGGCCCTCGACAACGACGGTTTGCGTGCCCGCACGCAGGAAATCCGCCAGCAGGTGCAGAGTGCCGCCAAGGCCCAGAAAGAAGAAATCGAGAAGTTGAAGGCCACTATCGAGGACACCCCGCTCGACGAGCGTGCCGACATCTTCGCCAAGATTGACAAGATTGAAAAGGAGGCCCTCGACGAGTATGAGAAGGCCCTCGACGAGGTGATGCCAGAGGTGTTCGCCATCGTCAAGGAGACGGCCCGCCGCTTCGCCGAGAACGAGGAGACCGTGGTCACAGCCAACGACTTCGACCGCGAACTGGCCGGCGACCCGCGCAAGGACTTTATCACCATCGATGGCGACAAGGCCTACTACCACAACCACTGGACGGCTGGAGGCAACGACCTGAAGTGGGAAATGGTTCACTACGACGTGCAACTCTTCGGCGGCGTTGTGCTCCATCAGGGAAAGATTGCCGAAATGGCAACTGGTGAAGGTAAGACCCTCGTTGCCACCCTCCCAGTATTCCTTAACGCGCTGACTGGCAATGGTGTTCACGTGGTGACGGTCAACGATTACTTGGCCAAGCGTGACTCCGAATGGATGGGGCCGCTCTATATGTTCCACGGCCTCTCCGTGGACTGCATCGACAAGCATCAGCCCAACTCTCCTGCACGCCGCAAGGCATACCAAGCCGACATCACCTTTGGTACGAACAACGAGTTCGGCTTCGACTATCTGCGCGACAATATGGCTATCTCGCCCGCCGACCTGGTGCAAAGGGCGCACAACTACGCCATCGTCGACGAGGTGGACTCCGTGCTCATCGACGATGCCCGTACACCTCTTATTATTAGCGGCCCTGTTCCCAAAGGCGACGACCAGATGTTCGAGGAGTACCAGCCGCTGGTGGAAAAACTCTTCGGCGTGCAGCGTCAACTGGCCACGCAGTTCCTGGCCGACGCCAAGCAGAAAATCTCGAAAGGACAAGAACTTATTGAGCAAGGACAGAAGAAGGAGGGCGAACAGATGCAGGAGGAAGGATTCCTATCGCTCTACCGCTCGCACAAGTCGCTGCCCAAAAACAAAGCACTTATCAAATATCTCTCCGAGGAAGGCATCAAGGCCGGTATGCTCAAGACCGAGGAGAAGTATATGGAGAACAACAACCGCCGTATGCCTGAGTGCGTCGAGCCGCTCTACTTCGTGGTGGAAGAGAAACTCAACTCCTGCGACCTCACCGACAAGGGTACGGCCTGGCTGGCCAACCAGGTGAACGACGCCCAACTCTTCGTGCTGCCCGACATTGCCGGACAACTCTCCGCCCTGGAGGTGGAGGAAGGTCTCACCGACGAGGAGCGCCTGAACAAGAAGGACGAACTGATGGCCCACTATGCCGTGCAGAGTGAGCGCGTGCACACCCTGCAGCAATTGCTCAAGGCATATACGATGTTCAACAAGGACGACGAGTATGTGGTCATCGACGGCGAAGTGAAAATTGTCGACGAACAGACAGGCCGTATTATGGAGGGCCGCCGCTGGAGCGACGGACTGCACCAGGCCGTGGAGGCCAAGGAGCACGTCAAGGTGGAAGCCGCCACACAAACCTTCGCCACCATCACGTTGCAGAACTACTTCCGTATGTACCACAAGTTGGCCGGTATGACGGGTACGGCATCGACAGAGGCTGGTGAATTCTGGAACATCTACAAACTCGACGTCGTCGAGATTCCCACCAACAAGCCTGTGGCCCGCAAGGATATGGACGACCGCGTCTACAAGACAGCCCGCGAGAAATACCGCGCCGTCATCGAAGAGGTGGTGAAGATGCGCAAGGCCGGACGGCCCACGCTGATTGGTACGACCTCTGTGGAGATTTCGGAGTTGCTGTCGCGTATGCTCGATATGTACGTCGACCCTGAGACAGGCAAGCGCGAGGGCATACCCCACCAGGTGCTGAACGCCAAGTTGCACCAAAAGGAAGCCGACATCGTGGCATTGGCCGGACAGTCGACCAACGGACTGGGTGCCGTGACCATCGCCACCAATATGGCCGGTCGTGGTACCGACATCAAACTATCGCCTGAGGTGAGGGCCGCCGGCGGTCTGGCCATCATCGGCACCGAGCGTCACGAAAGCCGTCGCGTCGACCGTCAGTTGCGCGGTCGTGCTGGTCGTCAGGGCGACCCGGGTTCATCCGTGTTCTTCGTGTCATTGGAGGACAAACTGATGCGTCTGTTCGCCTCTGAGCGTATCGCCTCGGTGATGGACCGTATGGGCTTCAAGGAGGGCGAAATGATTGAGCACCCGATGATTTCAAAGAGCATCGAGCGCGCCCAGAAGAAGGTGGAGGAGAACAACTTCGGTATCCGTAAGCGTCTGTTAGAGTACGACGACGTGATGAACAAGCAACGCACCGTCATCTACGAGAAGCGCCGCCACGCCTTGATGGGCGAGCGCATCGGTATGGACATCGCCAATACCATCTGGGATCGTGTCTCGACCACCATCGAGCAGAACGATTTCGCAGGCTGCAAGGAGCAGTTCCTGCGCCTATTCGCAATGGAGGTGCCGTTTACGGAAGAGCGCCTGCTCGAAGGCAAGCACGAAGAACTGGCCGAAGAGGCTTTCCAGGCAACGCTGGCCAATTTCAACCGCAAGACCGACCACATACGCGAGGTGGCCTGGCCTGTCATCAAGCAGGTGTACGAGACGCAAGGCACAATGTACGAGCGCATTATGGTGCCCATCACCGACGGTCGCCGCGTCTACAACATTGGCTGCAATCTGCGCGAGGCCTACGAGACGGAGGCCAAATCCATCGTCAAGGAGTTTGAGAAGCAGATGCTGCTCCACATCATCGACGAGGCGTGGAAGGAGAACCTGCGCGAGTTGGACGAACTGCGCCACTCAGTGCAGAACGCCAGTTACGAGCAGAAAGACCCGCTGCTCATCTTCAAGTTGGAGAGCGCAAAGATTTGGGACACGATGATCAACGAGATGAATAACCGCGCTATGTCTGTGCTCAACCGTGGTCAGATTCCCGAAATGCAGCAGCAGGAAGTGCGCGAGGCCGCACCTGAACAGCACACCGACCGCCGCCAGTACCGCGAGCAGAAAGCCAGTGCCGACGGCCAGCCGCAGCAGGAGCAACTCGTTGACCAGAACCAGCAGGCCGCCGCACGCCACGACACACGCGCCAGACAGCCCCAGGCCCCCGTCATCAAGGACAAACTGCCTGGACGCAATGACCCCTGCCCCTGCGGCAGCGGCAAGAAGTTCAAGAACTGTCACGGTCGCGGACTGGTGTAGTCAATTCTATTACACGTAAAGAGTTGGGGGGTGTGTCAAAATAGGCACATCCTCTTTTTTTTTCGCCAAAGTGTAATGTTTGCAGGAAATATGCGTCTAATTGAATAGAGACAAGTAAAATCAAAAGTTGAACAATTAAAAAAAAACTGAAAGAGTTATGGATTGGATTATGATTCCGCTGAACTTCCTCATTGTGTTCGGCACCATCTACAAAGTGATTGAACTGTTTGTGCGCAAGCGCGAGCGACTGATGCTCATCAGCAAACTGACCGAGATTTCTAACGTCGACTTCAAAGGCATTAGCCTCTACAGCAGCGGCAACAAGTTCACGGCCCTGCGCATCGGCTGGCTGATGCTGGGCGTGGGAATGGGCTTCCTCGCCGGATTCCTCATCAATATGATGGCCACCTACGGGAAGTATGCCTACGACTTCGACAGCATCTGGCAGTTCCACAACCATGTGGCCGGCATCGTCTACATCGCCTGCATCTGCATCTGCGGCGGCATCGGCCTGCTGCTTTCCTACAAGGCAGAGCGCAAGGCCGAGCGCCCTGAGGAACAGAAGAAGGAAGAGGAATTCTAACAATGCTGCCTACGGACGAGCAACTCTTGATAGCCCGCATCCTCGACGGCCACGCCGAGGACTACGGCTATTTCCTGGAACAGTACGGGCCAGAGGTCATGCGGCTCGTGTCGCGGCTCGTCCCCCAGCAACAAGATGCCGAAGAACTGGTGCAGGATGCCTTCGTCCGCGCCTACAACCGCTTGGAGACTTTTGGCGGACGCTCGGCGTTCTCCACGTGGGTCTGCCGCATCGCCTATACCACTACCGTCTCATGGCTGCGCCGGCAACGTATGAAATACCTCAGCATCGACGACCTCCCTCCCCTACCTGATGCCGTCGTGGACGAAGTCCTCAACGACGAGACCCGCATCGACGAACTTCGCCGCGCCATCGCCCAGCTGAAGCCCGACGAACAGACGCTCATCACCCTCTTCTATTACGACAACCGCCCCATAGCCGACATTGCCTATATCCTCGACATAGAGACGGGAACCATCGCCACCCGCCTGCACCGCATACGCCGTAAACTTTATTTGCTGATGAAACATGGAAACAAACCGTAACACACACACTGAGACCCCACAGCGCAGGGACTCCGCTCTCCGCCAGGCGCTCATCCCAGTAGAGCCGCTGAAGCTACCCTCGAACTTCGCCCACGTCACCCTGCGCCGTATCGAGCGTGAGCGGCAAGCCCATGAACGTCGCGAGCACATTGCCGCCATAGCCTCCACTGTCTGCTGCCTCGTGCTGGGCCTCTACGTCATCGGCTATTTCTATGGTGCAGCCCTTCTCGCCGCCTTCCAGACTATGGCCCGCCAGTCGGAGTCCGTCAGCCTCATCCCCGCCATCGCCTTCTGCTGTATCTTCTTCGCATTGCTCAACCACTACCTCCGACGGAGGTATGCGTAGTCACTTCGGCCAAAATAAAGAGTTGGACGTATCAAGCTGTTTGCTTAGTCCGCCCAACTCTTTATGTTTGCCTGCAAATACTATCGGAGCAATGCCTTGTGGGCACGCAGGCCGTAGATGCCGATGATAATGAAGCAGAGCAGCGGCAGAATGAACGAGACATTCACGGCAGGGTGGCCCAGAATGACTTGCTGGTCGATGATGGTGCCTTGCAGCGGCGGCATCAGCGCACCGCCGACGATGGCCATCACGAGGAAAGCGGCACCGAGGGTGGCATCCTGTGCGTCCACGTTCTCCAAGGCAATGCCATAGATAGTGGGGAACATCAGCGACATGAAGAAACTGATGCCCACCAAACAGTAAAGTCCGGCCATACCTACGATGCTGATGGCTCCGATGGTGCACAGTCCTGCACCCAAGGCAAAGATGGAGAGGAGCACGCGGGTATTGACGTAGCGCATCAAGAAGGTGGCGATGAAGCGGCTTGTGAGGAACAGACTCATAGCCACGATGTTATACGTCTGCGCCGTAGCCTTGTTGATGCCCAAGTTGTCAGCATACTGGATGATGAAAGTCCACGTCATAATCTGTGCGGCCACGTAGAACATCTGGGCCATCACACCTTCGCGGTAGATGGTGTTATGCCACAGGTTACACAGCGTCACGGCGGCGGTATGGGTATGCCCCAGCGCCTTCTGCTCCTCGCTCTCCGTCTTCGGCATCTTCGTCAGTGCGATGATGACGAACACCAGAAGCACCACGAGGCCGATAGCCACGTAGGGGTCGCGGATGACGGCCAGGTCGTGCAGGCGGATGTCGGCCTTCTCAGCCTCACTCAAAGAGCCGAAGATAATCTGTCCGGCAGCATCGCGCTTGTCGCTGATGAGTTGTGGCAGCACGATGAGCGAAGCCACGCTCATGCCGCAGAGCGAGCCCATCGGGTTGAAGGCCTGCGCCATGTTCAGTCGGCGCGTGCTTGTCTCCTTCGCTCCAAGCGAGAGGATGAACGGGTTGGCTGTTGTCTCAAGGAAGGCCAGGCCAAACGTCAGGATGTAGAGCGACAGGCAGAAGAACGTGAAACTCTGCATTTCTGCGGCGGGCATAAAGAGAAACGCGCCAATGGCATAGAGGGCCAGGCCAAGCAGGATGCCGCTCTTGTAACTGTACTTCCTAATGAACAGGGCCGCCGGCACCGCCATCGTGGCATAGCCGCCATAGAAGGCGAACTGCACCATCGACGCTTTCGCCGCCGTCAGTTCCATTAGCGTCTGGAACGCCGCCACCATCGGGTTCGTAATATCATTGGCGAAGCCCCACAGGGCAAACAATGACGTGACAAGTATAAACGTCACCAAATACTTCCTCTCAACAAGTTTTGCTTTCATAAGCAGTTTTTATTGTTTAGTAATCGTTAAAATATATCCTTCTCTCCCCTATCCAATCTTGATTTTGTTGACGAGACTGCTCATCGCGTTTATCACCTTGTTTGGCTCGGCAGCGTCCTCTATGACATCAGGGTTCACGACGGCCTTGAGACCCTTTTCCCTAATCTCCACATCGATTTCCGTTCCCATTTTGATGGGGTCGCCATCGACATGCACAGCGCCTGCCCTTTCGCGGTGGATGTGCAGTCTCCTGGCGTGGAAAGTCTTGATATGCTGATTGTTGACCAATGTCTTGGAGAAGAGGTCAACCGCCATCTGGGGCGCTTCCAACACCTTGAAAGGCTCCATCACGATGATGTCGAGCAGGCCGTCCTGCATGGAAGCCCTTGGCGCAATGTAGGCGTTGTTGCCATACTGGGCCGCATTGGCACAGGCAATGAGGAACGCCTTGTAACTGTGCACGCCGATTTCGTCTTCAACGGTATATGTGTCTGGTTCATAGCCAAGCGACTCCTTCACCACCTCTTCTATATATGTAGCAAGTCCGCGCTTGCCTGCCTCGGCAAACTTTTGGGAGACGTAGGCGTCGAAGCCCATCCCGCAAGTGCAGAAGAAAGGCTGGTCGTTGATTACCCCGTAGTCGAACAACTCCGTCTGTCCTAAACTGATGATTTTCAGTGCTTTCTCCATATCCATAGGCAGGCACAGATGGCGGGCGAGGCCGTTGCCGGAACCGCAGGGAACGATGCCCAATGCCGTGTCGCTATGCACCAGCGAGCGTGCCACCTCGTTGACAGTGCCATCGCCTCCGACGGCCACACAGATGTCGACGCCCTGACTGACGCACTGGGCCGCAATCACGGCTGCATGCCCGGCATATTCCGTCCTGGCAATGCTCCATTGACATGCCTCATCGGTGCCCATCGTCTGCCTGACAAGTTCTTCGAAACCATCCTTCGACTTGGTGCCGGAAATGGGGTTCACGATGAACACAATCTTGGTTTTTCCATCTTGCATAGGTGCAAAAATACGAATTTCCGTTCAAATATCGTCAATAAACACTATTAAAAATGTAAAAAACAAACATTTTTGCCAAAAACGTTCACGATTTAATTTTTTTTATGTAACTTTGCAGCCTGAAATAAAAGCAAACCCCAAATAATAGTTATGGGACAACTACAAGAAAGATTCAAATCCTACCGTGTGCCACAGGAGTTCATGGCCAAGGGAGTATATCCCTACTTCCGCGCCATTACCGGCAAACAGGGCACTGAGGTGGAGATGGGCGGCCATAAAGTTCTGATGTTCGGCTCCAACGCATACACAGGACTGACAGGCGACCAGCGCATCATTGACAAAGCAAAGGCTGCCCTCGACAAATATGGCACAGGCTGTGCCGGAAGCCGTTTCCTCAACGGCACGCTCGACCTTCATGTACAGTTGGAGAAGGAGATAGCCACTTTTATCGGCAAGGATGACTGCCTTTGTTTCTCAACAGGGTTCAGCGTGAACCAGGGCGTCATTCCCGCCTTGCTGAGTAAAGACGATTTCGTCATCTGCGATGACCGCGACCATGCTTCTATTGTCGACGGTCGTCGCTTGGCTTTTGCCAAACAGTTGCACTACAAGCACAACGATATGGAAGACCTGGAGCGTGTGCTGGCACGTCTGCCCCAAGAGGCTGTCAAGTTGATTGTGGTCGATGGCGTGTTCTCAATGGAGGGCGATCTGGCCAAACTGCCCGAGATTATCGCTCTGAAGAAAAAGTACAACTGCTCAGTGATGGTCGACGAGGCCCACGGCATTGGCGTGTTCGGCCGTCAGGGACGTGGCGTTTGCGACCATTTCGGCCTGACTGACGATGTGGACCTGATTATGGGCACCTTCTCGAAGTCGATGGCCAGCATTGGCGGTTTCATCGCTTCGGACAACGACACCATCAACTATCTGCGCCACACAACCCGCTCTTACATTTTCTCCGCATCCAACACGCCGGCAGCCACAGCGGCAGCAATGGAGGCTCTTCACATCATCCAGAGTGAGCCTGAGCGCATTGAGAGACTGTGGACGGTTACCCGCTATGCCCTGAAGCGTTTCCGCGAGGAGGGCTTCGAGATAGGCGACACCGAGAGTCCCATCATTCCGCTCTATGTGCACGATGCTGAGAAGACGTTCCTTGTCACCGCTCTTGCCTTCAACGCAGGCGTGTTCATCAATCCCGTCATTCCGCCTGCCTGCGCCCCTCAGGACACGCTGGTACGCTACGCCTTGATGGCCACCCATACCGAAGAGCAGGTGGAGCGCTCGGTCATTGCCCTGAAAAAGATTTTTGTGGAGCAGGGCATCATCAAGTAAACACACAACAGCCATAAGAATCAGGGCAGTCTTGAAATCTTCCAAGACTGCCCTGATTCGTTATACTGAGGTTCTTCTACTTCACCTCTTCGATGATTTTGCCACCTTCCTCCACGGCCTGCATATTGAGGGGAATGAGGCTGTGGTGACGCTCGGGAAGTGTCTTCTTCAGAGCCTTCTCCACGCCGTTGGTGCCAACTACGGGGCAAACCTTGAGCAGGCCGCCCAGCACAATCATATTGAACACCTTGCCGTTCTTCATTTCGGCAGCCTTATCCATTGCATCAATCTTGTAGACAGTAATGTCCTTCCGTTGGGGCGGGGTGATGATGCCGTAACTGTCGTAGATGAGGATGCCGCCCTGCTTCAACTTCGGCTCGAACTTCTCGAGCGAAGGCTGGTTGAGCACGATGGCCACATCGTACTTGCTGAGAATGGGCGACGAGATGCGTTCATCGCTCACAATGACGGTAACGTTGGCGGTGCCGCCACGCTGTTCGGGGCCGTATGCGGGCATCCACGTCACTTCCTTGTCTTCCATCAGGCCACTGTAGGCCAGAATCTTACCCATCGAGAGAACGCCCTGTCCGCCGAATCCTGCTATAATGATTTCCTTTTTCATAGTGTCGTATCCTTTAAGTCTCCCTTCGGATAGAAGGGAACCATATTTTCCTTCATCCATTCATTTGCCTGCTGGGGCGTCAGTTTCCAGCCGCTGCTGCACGTACTGACGAACTCCACTAAAGAACTGCCCTTGCCGTCCATCGATGCCTGGAAAGCCTTCTTGAGTGCCTTCTTGGCTTTCAAGATGCTGGCCACGCTCTCCACCGACTGACGGGTGACGTAGCAAGTGCCTTCCAGTCCGGCGGCAATATCAGCCATCTTCAGGGGGTAGCCGTGCAGTTTCGGGTCGCGTCCGTAAGGGCAGGTGGCTGTCTTCTGTCCGATGAGCGTGGTGGGAGCCATCTGTCCGCCTGTCATACCGTAAATGGCGTTATTGACGAAGATGATGACGATGTTCTCGCCACGATTCAGGGCGTGGATGGTCTCGCAAGTGCCTATGCAGGCCAAGTCGCCGTCGCCCTGATAGGTGAAGACCAGACGGTCGGGCCAGCAACGCTTGATGCCCGTAGCCAATGCGGGAGCACGTCCGTGGGCAGCCTCCTGCCAGTCTATATCTATATAATTGTACGCGAAGACGGCACAACCTACGGGGCTGACACCAACTGCCTTCTCCTCCAGGCCCATCTCCTCGATGACCTCGGCAATGAGTTTGTGCACCACACCGTGGGAGCAGCCCGGGCAATAGTGCATATTGTTGTCGTTCAGGAGCGTTGGCTTCTTGTAGACCAAGTTCTCCTTTGCTATTATCTTGTTCTCTTCCATAGCCTTACATCAATTTGGTTTTCAATGCTTCCACTATCTCTTCGGGGTCAGGCACGATACCGCCCAGACGGCCAAAGTGCTCTACAGGCTCGGCTCCGTTGATGGCCAAACGCACGTCCTGAACCATCTGGCCGGCGTTGATTTCGGCCACAAGCACTCCTTTCTTTCCATTGGCCATAGCGGCAATCTCCCTGGTGGGGAAGGGCCACAGCGTGATGGGGCGGAACAGTCCGACCTTGATGCCCTCGGCGCGAGCCAGTTCCACGCTCTTCTCGGCGATGCGTGCGGCAGAGCCGAAAGCCACAATCATATACTCCGCATCGTCCATCTGAAGCGTCTCGTAGCGCACCTCATTCTCCCTGATTTGGCGATACTTCTCCTGAAGATGCAAGTTGCGCTGCTCCATAATCTCCGGCTTCAGTTCCAGCGAAGTGATGACGCGGCGCGTCTGTCCCTTCTTCTTGCCCGTCGAAGCCCAGGGGCACTGCTCAATGACCTCCTCGTCAGTACGACGGGGCTTGAACGGCGGCAGCACCACCTTCTCCATCATCTGGCCGATGACGCCGTCGGAGAGAATCATAGCGGGGTTGCGATACTTGAAGGCCAGTTCGAAGGCCAGGTCGACGAAGTCGGCCATCTCCTGTACTGAGGCAGGCGCCAGCACGATGACGTTGTAGTCGCCATTGCCACCGCCTCGCGTGGCCTGGAAATAGTCGCCCTGCGAGGGCTGGATGGTGCCCAGTCCGGGGCCTCCGCGCTGCACATTGACGATGAGTGCGGGGAGTTCGGCACCAGCCAGATAGGTGATGCCCTCCTGCATCAGGGCCACACCCGGCGACGACGACGACGTCATAGCCTTCTTGCCTGCGCCAGCGGCTCCATAGACCATATAGATAGATGCCAGTTCACTCTCTGCCTGCACCACCTGCATACCAGTGGTCTCCCAGGGTTTCAGTTCCGCCAGCGTCTCGATGACTTCACTCTGCGGGGTGATGGGATAGCCGAAATAGCCGTCCACGCCGCAACGGATGGCAGCACGGGCAATTGCCTCGTTGCCTTTCATCAATACCACTTCTCTTTCTTCCATACTACTCTACCTTCTTTCTGTAAACAGTAATACATCCGTCTGGGCACACAATGCCACACGACGCGCATCCCACGCAAGCATCAGGGTTGACGGCATCCACATAGGGATAACCGTGCACGTTGACCTTTCCGACCAAGGCGATGACCTTTTGCGGACAAGCAATCACGCAGAGAGAACATCCCTTGCAGCGGGTAGTGTCAACGACTATTGCACCTTTCATTTTTGCCATATTAATATAAGTCTTAAAACGTTGTCGTTCAAAAAGCGCCGCAAAGGTAACAATATTTTTCTAAACGGCAAAACAATTTGGTAAAAAATGGTCAGAACAACACGCACCAGTTGCTCTTCCTGTTAATTTTCGCAGTTTTTCGGCAAATCGTTTGTTGGGTTCAATACTTTTACGTACCTTTGCAACTGCGAAAACATACCATAAATTATAAATAAAGATGCTGACAATACAAACATTACTGCTTCTCGGGCTGGGCGGACAGGAAATACTGCTCATTGCCCTCATCGTGCTGCTGCTCTTCGGAGGGGCCAAGATTCCCGAACTGATGCGCGGACTGGGAAAAGGTGTGAAAAGTTTTAAGGATGGAATGAAAGAAGTTTCGACCGACGAAGAAGCGAAATAGGGATGAGCGGGCAGGCAACAGGCACTTTCTGGGACCATCTCGACGTTTTGCGGTGGGCCATCTTGCGCTCGCTGGTTGTTGTCGTGGCCTTTGGCGTGGTGGCTTTCTGCCTGAAAGACTTGCTCTTCGCCGTTGTACTGGCGCCCCGAAGCAGCGATTTCGTGACTTTCCGCCTGCTGGGTGTGGAGCCGTTCAGTATTCATCTGATGAACACAGGACTGACGGAGCAGTTTATGACCCATATGCGGGTGGCCATCTATGCAGGCCTGCTGTGCACAGCCCCCTACATCATCTACGAACTGTTCCGCTTCATTTCGCCCGGTCTTTATGACGTTGAGCGCAAGGCCGCCGTCTGGGTCGTCACTTCGGGCTATCTGATGTTTATGCTGGGCACGCTGCTCAACTATTTGCTCATCTTCCCCCTCACAGTACGCTTCTTAGGCACCTATCAGGTGAGTGCCGATGTGGACAATATGCTCACCCTCCAGTCGTATATCGACACGCTGCTCTCTATGAGTCTCGTGATGGGCATCATCTTTGAACTGCCAGTGATTTGCGCCATTCTTGGACGCATTGGCATCATCAACCGCCGTCTGATGTCGAACTATCGCCGGCACGCCATCGTGGCCATCCTCATCGTGGCCGCCATCATCACCCCGACGACTGATGTCTTCACGCTCTGCATCGTCTCGCTCCCCATTTGGTTGCTCTACGAGACAAGCATCCTGCTTGTGCCGTCGCCCAAGCCATCTGAGAGTTAGAAGGTATATAACTGGGAGTTAGAAGGTATATAACTATGGGTTAGAAGGTATATAACTAAAGTCAAGGCTTGTGGAAACCTCTATAAACTACAATTCAATAACAACACAAAAAACAAAAAACAGACCTAATTAAATTAACAACTATGCTAAGGAAAATCAGAATCACACTTGCAGCGGTGTTCTTCATCGGACTGACGCTGTTGTTCCTCGACTTCACGGGAACGCTGCACCACTGGCTGGGTTGGCTCAGCAAAGTGCAGGCACTGGAAGCCATTCTGGCGTTCAATGCGGTTGTCATCGTGGGCCTCGTGGTGCTCACGCTCATCTTCGGTCGCATCTACTGCTCCGTCATCTGTCCGCTGGGTGTCCTGCAGGACATCTTCGGCTGGCTGGGCAAGAAAGCGAAGAAGAACCGCTACACCTACTCAAAAGCCCATAATGGCTTGAGAGTTTTCTTATTTACGTTGACGCTGATATCCATAGTTCTGGGTATGGGAACCATCGTGCGACTGCTGGCCCCCTATTCGGCTTTCGGACGCATTGCCACCAATCTGCTCCAGCCCGTCTATATGGCTGGAAACAACGTGCTGGCCGCCATTGCCGAACACTATGACAGTTATGCCTTCTACCACACCGACGTATGGCTGCGCTCCGTTTCCTCGCTGGTTATCGCCGTCGTGACACTGGTGGTGCTGGCCGTGCTGGCCTGGCGCAACGGCCGCACTTGGTGCAACACCATCTGCCCCGTGGGTACCCTTCTGAGCGTCTTTGCCCGCTTCTCTTTACTGAAGATTCGTATCGACACCGACAAGTGCAAGAACTGCTCGCTCTGTGCAAAGAACTGCAAGGCCGCGTGCATCGACTTCAAGAACCACAAGATAGACTACACCCGCTGCGTGGTCTGTGGCGACTGTATAGAGAATTGCCATTCCGCAGCCTTGAAATATTGTGGTCCCGTTTCGTCGCCCAAGGCAGGCACTTCGAAAGCCTCCTCGGAGACTGCTGGGGCTTCCCGCCGTTCCTTCCTCCTCGCCACAGCCTTGGCCACTACCGCTGCGCTGGCCCAGGAGGAGAAGAAAGTGGATGGCGGACTGGCCGAACTGCTTGACAAGAAAGCGCCTGAACGCCAGACGCCATTGGTTCCTCCAGGAGCACAGTCGCTGAAAAACCTGCAGACGCGCTGCACGGGCTGCCAGTTGTGCATTTCGGAGTGCCCCAACGGTGTGCTCCGCCCCAGCACCGACCTGATGCGCCTGATGCAGCCCGTAATGGAGTTCGACCGTGGCTACTGCCGTCCAGAGTGCACACGCTGTAGCGAGGTCTGTCCTGCCGGCGCCATCAAGCCTCTGGACGAAGTGGAGAAATCGAGCATCCAGATAGGCCACGCCGTCGTCAGCCCTGACCATTGCATCTCGGCATTGGGTCAGGACGAGTGCGGCAACTGCGCCCGTCACTGCCCCGTGGGAGCCATCGAGATGGTGCCCACTGACCCCGACGACGACCTGTCGCCCTCCGTCCCTGCCGTCAACGAGTCCATCTGCATAGGCTGTGGCGCCTGCGAGCACCTCTGCCCTGTGCGTCCTCTCTCCGCTATTTACGTAGAAGGTCACGAAGTTCACCATAATATTTAAGGAAGCAATGAAACACGAAGATATATCCCGCCGTCAATTCCTGAAAGTCGTGGGCGCCGGAACAGCCACCGCCGCGCTGGCCGCCTGCGCAGGAAAGATGCAGAACACAAATACAGAAGAGTCGCTCACGGAACCGCCTGTGGGTCAGATGACCTACCGTCTGAACCCAAAGACGGGCGAGAAGGTGTCGCTGTTGGGCTATGGTATGATGCGCCTCCCTACCCTGCCCGACAGCGATGAGTACGACCAGGATTTGATTAACCGCGAAGTGGATTACGCAATGGAGCACGGACTGAACTACTTCGACACGTCGCCAGCCTACTGCCGGGGCCTCTCCGAGCGTTGCACGGGCATCGCCCTGAAGCGCCATCCCCGCGAGAGTTTCTTTGTGGCCACCAAACTGTCGAACTTCGGCGACAACTCGCGTGAAGCCTCTATGCGGATGTACCACGATTCGTTCAAGGAACTGCAGGTGGACTACATCGACTACTATCTGCTGCACGCCATCGGCGGCGGAGGTATGAACAACCTGCACCAGCGCTACTTGGACAACGGGATGCTCGACTTCCTATTGGAGGAACGTGAGGCCGGACGCATACGCAACCTGGGCTTCTCATACCACGGCGACATTGAGGTGTTCGACTATCTGCTCTCTGAGCACGACCGCTACAAGTGGGACTTTGTGCAGATAGAACTTAACTGGCTGGACTGGAACTACGCCAACGAGATAAACGGTGGCAACACCGATGCCAGTTACCTCTACGCCGAACTGCAGAAACGCAACATCCCGGCTGTCATTATGGAGCCGCTGCTGGGAGGCCGTCTGTCGAAGGTTCCCCAGTATGTGGTGAACGAACTGAAGCAGCGCGACCCGCAGAAAACGGTGGCCTCGTGGGCCTTCCGCTATGCCGGTACGCCTGAAGGCGTGCTCACCGTGCTTAGTGGTATGACCTTTATGGAGCACCTGAAGGACAATCTGGTGAGTTACTGCCCACTGGTGCCGCTGACCGAGGAGGAATGTCATTTCCTCGACCACGAGATTGCCCACCAGATGATGGAGGAGGAGACCATCCCCTGCAACGACTGCAACTATTGCATGCCTTGTCCCTACGGCATCAACATTCCCGCCGCCTTCGTCCATTACAACAAGTTCAAGATTGACAAACTGCTGCCCACCGATGCCGGTTCGCCCGAATACCGCAAGAACCGCCGCCGCTATCTCATCAGCCTCGACCGGGTGATAGAGCGCGACCGCCAGCCCGACCACTGCATCCAGTGCGGCAAGTGCGTGCCCCATTGTCCGCAAAAGATTAATATTCCTAAAGAACTCCAGAAAATCAGCCAGTTCGTCAACGACCTGAAGAAAGAGTCAGACACACTATGAATAAAGAAGCAGGCGACAGTTATGGCCACATCTTGAAGTACACCGGCATCTTCGGCGGCGTACAGGGCCTTAATATCTTGATAGGCCTTGTACGTAACAAAATTGTGGCCTGGCTGCTCGGCCCTTCAGGCATGGGTCTGGTCTCCCTGTTCAACTCTACTGTCAGTTTCGTCTCCCAGGCCACCAATCTGGGTATCTCGTTCAGCGCCGTGCGCCACGTGTCGGAACTTTTCGACACGGGCGACGAGGAGCGCATCGCCCACTTCATCAAGGTGGTGAGGGCATGGAGCCTGCTCACCGCCCTTCTAGGTATGCTCGTCTGTATGGTGGCAGGCCCGCTGTTGAGCAACTACACCTTCTCCTGGGGTGACCATACGCTCCATTTCGTTTTGTTAGCCCCCGCCGTGGGTCTTGCTGCCATCTGCGGCGGCGAGACAGCCATATTGAAAGGAGCCCGACAGCTACGCTCGTTGGCGATGATACAGCTGGCAATGGTCTTCATATCGCTGCTCATCACCGTGCCCATCTACTACGTCTTCGGCGAGACTGGCATCGTTCCGGTAATAGTGCTGATGGCACTCGCCACGCTGCTGCTCACCCTGCGCCATTCCTACCGCCTCTACCCTCTGCGCCTGAGAGGTTCAAGGGGCATTTTGGGCGAAGGAATGGAAATGGTGCGCCTAGGCGTGGCCTTCGTGATGGCCGGCGTGCTGGGCAGCGGTGCGGAAATGCTCATCAGGGCTTACCTTAACGTGCAGGGCGACTTGGAAACGCTGGGTCTCTATAACGCAGGCTTTATGCTCATCGTGACCTACGCAGGCACCGTCTTCTCGGCTATGGAAACTGACTATTTCCCCCGTTTGTCTGGCATTTGTCACGACCGCGAACAACTCTCGCCAACGGTGAACCGACAGATAGAGGTGTCGTTCCTTATTGTGGCACCTATGCTCGTGGCTCTCATTGTGGCCTTGCCCCTGCTTGTTCCTATGCTCTTCACCCGTGAGTTCACGCCAGTGGTGACGATGGCCCAAGTGGCCGTCTTCTCAATGTATATCAAGGGGGTGTCACTACCTATCTCGTACATCACGCTGGCAAGGGGCGACTCACTGGCCTACCTCGGCTTAGAGTCTGTTTACGACGTGTTGCTCGTCGTGCTGATGATTGTGTGTTACGACAACTGGAACCTCTTAGGAACGGGTATCGCCTTGTCGGTGGCCTATCTGATAGAGATCATCGTCATCTACGCCTACGCCTACTATCGCTATGGCTACCGAATGTCGGCGTCGGTTCTGCAATATCTGGCTATACAGACGCCACTTGGCGTGGGAGCCTATGTGCTCACTTTTGTCGACCAGCCCTTCATCTACTGGAGTCTGGGCATCTTGCTCAGTCTGGCAAGCACGGCCATATCACTCTACATCCTCCACCAGAAGACGTCACTCTGGACGGCCCTGACGGGAAAGATGAAATCACGCTTCTCACGCCATGCCTAAAGTCACCGTCCTCGTCGCCGCATTCAATGCAGAGCCATTCCTGCCCAAATGCCTGAACTCCTTGCTGGCCCAGACATTGAAGGACATTCAGGTGGTCTGCATCGACGACGGCAGTACCGACGGCACGCTGTCAGTATTGCGCCGCTATGCCGCAGCCGATCAGCAGGTGGAAGTGATTGCTTTGCCCGAAAACCACGGACAGGCCTACGCCCGCAACCAGGGGCTAAAGTGCGCACGAAGCGACTACGTTTGTTTCCTGGACAGCGACGACTGGCTGGCGCCCGATGCCTTGGAGCAGGCTGTCCGCATTTTCGATGCCAACGAAACGACCGACTGCGTGCTGTTCCAGGTGGACATCGTTCAGCCTGACAACGTTGAACGCTATCAGATGCCGCCATTCAATGTGCTGACGGGTGAAGAGGCCTTCCGCCTGAGCCTGGACTGGCAAATACACGGCGTCTATTTGGTGCGTACTGCTCTCCATAGGCAATATCCCTATGATGACAGTTGCCGCTCGTTCAGCGACGACAACACCACCCGCCTCCATTATCTCCATTCACGCGAAGTGCGCCAGTGCCAAGGCGTTTACAGTTACAGGCAGCACCCTTCATCCACCTCCCACATCGTCAGCGTCCGCCAGTTCGACCGCCTGCGGGCCAACGAGAACATGAAAGAAATGCTAACGACAGAAGCGATGCCGCCCGAGATGATGCGACAATGGGAGACGATGCGGATGCTGGTGCTCGTGGACTGTTACAAATTCTACTACTGCCACAGCCGTGAACTGTCGGTTTCCGACCGCAACTATGCGCTTGGAGAAATGCGGAGGGTGTGGCAAAACATAGACCGCAGCCTGCTTGACCCGGCCAAAGTGCACAAGTTCGGCTACCGGCCAATGTCCAGTTGGCGGCTGTTCCGCTGCCAGGAATGGCTCTATTTCACCCTGCGCAGCCTGTTGGGAAGGAATTCTAAGGCTTTGTGATGACGATGCCCAGGTCGCTGATGCCGGGCAGCGTTTCCCTACGCATACAGTGGGTGACGGCAATACGGAGCGTGTCGCCTTGCTCCAAGTGCACGTTGGATAGGGGGAAGGTGTACTGATGGTGGTCGATGCCTCCCTTGCCGTTCAGATTCCCTTCATCGTCGGTCAGGCTGGCAGTCAGCGTATCAATACGGTCCAAAGCCGATGCCTTTGCCTGTTGGCTGACTATGAACGTTAATGCCGTGTAGGGAAAGGCCGTGCTGATGCGCAACCCCAATTCTTCAGCGTAGGTGTCTGACTGAGGGATGTCGGTAACGCAGAAACAGACAGTGTCGCTACATCCCCACCCTTCTATTGGTGTGTGCTCATAGTGGCTGTAGACAGTATTGCGGTTGCAGCCGGCTATTGCCAGCGCAACCGCAAGTATGCAAAGCAGTCTATTCATTTTCTGAAGTGTTCGGAGTATTGGGTGCCTTCTGTTCCTTGTTGGCTTTCGGTGGCCTGTTCGGTCTTGGAGCCTTTTGTGGCTTGTCGGCCTTTGGCTGTTTCCTATCCTCTTTCTCCTGAGTGTCGGTCTTCGGCTGCGGCTTGGGCTGCTCGTTATTTTCGGTCTTGTCCGAGGGAGCGGCTTTTTGCTTCTTCTTTTTCTTCTTCTTGGCTTTGTCGAAGCGGGTGATGCTGTCGCCTGCCAGCAAGTCCACGGGACCGTTCTCCTGCCGGGGCCTATCGTCGGGCTGCAAATCGACAGGCTTCTCCCCGCGCCGGTTCATTTCAACAATCTCCTTGGCCCGCTCACCCGTGATGGTCTCCAGATTAGCCGCTGTGCGTCGATCGGTGGAATAGGTCACAAGCCCGGCCAGAATGTCGGCCTTGAAATAATAGTAGTCACTATCCTGCGTCTGCAGCACCACCTCGCGGCTTGGCAGTTTGCGCCCATGCTCAATGTAGTCGTCCACCTCATAGTTGAGGCAGCACTTCAGCTTGGCGCACATACCGGCCAACTTCTGTGGGTTGAGCGAAATGTCCTGGAAGCGGGCAGCCGCCGTGCTCACCGACGAGAAACTCTTCATCCACGTGGCGCAGCACAATTCGCGTCCGCAGGGCCCTGTTCCTCCAATACGGCCAGCCTCCTGGCGTGCGCCAATCTGCTTCATTTCTATGCGCACATGGAAAGCTGCGGCCAGGTCTTTGATGAGCTGGCGGAAGTCCACGCGCTCGTCGGCGATGTAGTAGAAGATGGCTTTCTGGCCGTCGCCCTGATACTCCACGTCACCGATTTTCATCTGAAGTCCCAGCCCCACAGCAATCTCGCGGCTCTCAATCATGGTCTCATGTTCGCGTGCCTTTGCCTCGCGATACTTATCCATATCCACCTGGCGTGCCAAACGGTAGATGCGCTTGATGTCGTCCTCGCTCTTCAGGTTGGCTTTCTTCACCTGCAAGTTCACCAGCCTTCCAGTAAGGGTCACCACGCCGATGTCGTGGCCAGGACTGGCCTCTACGGCCACAATGTCGCCTTTCTTCAGGGGCAGGTGGTTCACGTTGTGGTAGTAGCCCTTCCGAGTGTTCTTAAACTGCACTTCCACCAGGTCAGTGGCAACGGCCAGACTCTGGGTGTCGCCGTTGGCATTGTTGCCCGGCACATCCGAGAGCCAGTCGTAAGAGTTCAGCTGGCGGTCCTGCCGTCCCACAGCAGTATGGCATAGCCCCCGGTCGCATCCTGTGCGTATCTCGTATGTTCGTTGTTTTTCTTCCATTGTTCTGGGATTATTATAGAATTATGTATTGTATGAATTATCTTTTCAGGGAGGCGGCCACTTTCAGGGCGAAGTCAAAAAAGACTATTTTGGCATTGGCGTTCTGGCCAATGTCGCGAATGCACAGGTTGGCCAGTTCGTAAAGTTGTATCACATTGTCCTCGTTGATGAAGCGGGCGAAGTTGCGGGCAAAGTCCTCTTCCTTCTGCGTCATATAGCACAGGTCTGGCTGCTGGAAGTTGAATATGAAGTTCTCTCGCACCAAACGGAGGAAGAAGTCGAAGAATCGCTTCTGCTTCTCACGTCCGAAGGCAGCCATCGTGTCGCTCCACTTGCGCAATTCCCTCACTTTCCGCTGGTAGGCCAGCCTCATCAGTTCGATGAACAGGTTGAGGAATTGTTCGTTCTCCGTGCCCACCTGCAGCTCCTGCAGAGCCTTCATCCACGAGCCGTTGGCCAGACGGGCCAATCGGTGGGCCTGCTGCGGGTCTATTCCGCGCCGCTCCGTCAGTGCCTGCTCTATCGTCTCAACAGGCAACCGCTTCACGTCAATGCGCTGCACGCGGCTGCGAATGGTCTCCAGCAATTTGTCAGGCTCTTCACACACCATTATGAATACGGTCTGCTGGGGCGGCTCCTCAATGAGTTTTAGCAGTTTGTTGGCACAGGCAATGTTCATGCGCTCCGGCAGCCACACGATGCTCACCTTGTAGCCGCCCTGGCTCGACTTCAGACTCAACTTGCGCACCAGCTCGTCGCTCTCGCCTGCGGTGATGATGGCCTGCTGGTTTTCCGCTCCCATAGCCGTCAGCCATTCGTCCATCGAGAAATAGGGGCCGTGCATCAGAAGCTCGTGCCAATCGCGGGCGAAGTCGTCGCTCACGGGTATATGGTCGCTCCCCATCGACGGCAGTTTGATGGTGGGATATGTGAAGTGCAGGTCGGGATGCTCCAGTTTTTTCAGCATGGCAGACTCTTCCTCCAAGCCAGACGCATTGTTCAATGAGAGCAGATGACAGCCAAAGGCGATGGCCAGTGCCTTCTTGCCCACCCCACTGGGGCCGCAGAGCATCAGCGCATGGGGCAGACGGGTCTCAGAGACCATCTGCATCAGGCGCTCGCGCACCTCTTCCTGTCCTATCACTTCGCTGAATGTCATCGTCTGCTCAGTCCCCGTGCATCTGTCGCAATTGCTCGCGCACACGGAAAATTTATTTTAGCTTGCAAAGTTACGAAAAAAAAACAGTACAAACCAAGATTTGGCGTTTTTTAACTTATTCAGTAAAGGTTGTCCAAGCCCGCCTGTAATATAACTTGTCATAGAACAGACTGCCAGCCTTATTGAAGATGCTCCTTAATATAATTAAAAAGGTAGCTGTAATCGCGACGTAATTCAGATAATATTACTACCTTTGCACCCAAAGAACAATGAACTATACTAAATGAAAGCATTTTCCTTCCTGCCAGTACTTCTGGCAATACTGGCTGCCCTGCCTTTGCGCGCCGTACCCACAGACTCTGCAGCCGTCCCCGCCAACCCGATGGACAGCGTGGAGATAGGTCTGCTCACGTGTGCGCCCCACGACGAGGTGTACAGCCTCTACGGCCATACGGCGCTGCGCTGCCACAATTTACATTCGGGCGAAGACCTGGTGTTCAACTACGGCATCTACAACTTCAAGAAACCCCATTTCGTGCTGCGCTTCGTGTTCGGCCTGACCGACTACGAACTGGGTGTGGCCCCCACCCTGCCCTTCTGCAATTATTACGCGCAATGGGGCAGCCAGGTGACCGAGCAAGTGCTCGACCTGACGGGGGCTGAGAAGCAGCGGCTGGTCGAGGCCCTGCGCACGAACTATCTGCCGCAGAACCGCGTCTACCGTTACAACTTCTTCTACGACAACTGCTCCACGCGCCCCCGCGACATGCTGGAGCGCTGCATCGACGGCGAGGTGGTCTATGCCCCACGCCCCGACTATGCCCCATCTTTCCGCCAGATGGTGGGCACCTGCACGGAAGGCAGCCACTGGGCTACTTTCGGCAACGACATCCTGCTGGGCGTGAAGGCCGACCTGGCCACCACCCAGCGCGAGCAGCAGTTCCTGCCCGCCAATCTGCGCCACGACATTGACCGCGCCGTAGTGGTGCGCGACGGTGTCAGCCGCCCTCTCGTGAAGGAGCGTCGCGAACTGGTGCCCGCCGGTGTCCAGACCACTTCGACGGTCTTCCCCCTGCGCCCCATCGTCTGCGCCCTGCTGCTGCTGGCGGTCTCGCTGGTGGTCTTCGGCTACGAGCAAATGCGCCACACGGTTGTGCGCTGGTTCGACGTGCTGCTGATGGTGGCTGCTGGACTGGCCGGCTGCATCCTGTTTGTGATGCTCTTCTCGCAGCACCCCACGACCAGCACCAATCTCCAACTGCTGCTGCTCAACCCCCTGCCGCTGCTGTTCGTTTGGCAGGTGGTGCGTGGGCGCCGCAGCCGCTGGTTCACCATCAGCCTCTGCCTGACGATTGCCTTCCTGGTCTGCGCCCTCTGGCAAGACTATGCCGAGGGTCTGGAGGTGGTGGCCGTCTGCCTGTTGCTCAGATATATCCGACACGCCCATGACAAATAGACTCTTCTGCCTCTTGGCGCTGGCCCTGCTGTGGACAGGCGGCACAGCGCTGGCCGACACGCCGCTGCAGGCCGACACACCGCCCCGGCTGGTGGTGGTCGTCACCATCGACCAGTTGCGCAGCGACTGCCTGCAACGCTTTGCGCCCCTCTTCAGGGAGAAAGGCTTCCGCCGGCTGATGGCCCACGGTCAGGTGTTCGACCGTGGCTGCTACCCCTTCCGCCCGCTCGACCGCGCTTCGGCCATTGCCGCCGTGGCCTCCGGCACCACACCTTATTATAATAGTATCGTGGGCCAGCGATGGCTCAACCGCGAGACGCTGCGCCCCGTGGCCTGTACCGACGACGACCGCCATCCCGGACTGGGCACCACCGTCAAGGCCTCGCCGGCGGTGCTGGCCGTCTCGACGTTGACCGACGAACTGAAAGTCGCCACCGAGGGGCAGGCCGTAGTCTACGCCATTGCCGCCCATTGCGACGCCGCCGTGCTCAGTGGCGGACATGCCGCCGACGGCGCTTTCTGGATAGACGATGCCACGGGACTGTGGTGCTCGTCGCAGTACTACTTCAAGAAGTTCCCGCAATGGCTGCGCGACCACAACAAGACGCAGGCGCCGGCCCTGAAGGCCGAGGGCAGCGACCCGCAGCGGCACGCCCTCTACAAGCAGGGGTGGCGCACTAATGCCGATGTCACCAATCTGGCGCAGCAATGTCTCGTCAGCACCGCTATGGGCACCAACGACACGCCCGACCTGCTATGTCTCACCTATCAGGCTGCCGACGCAAGTGCCGTGAGGAGCCTGTCGGACCTGCAGGAGGCCTATCTCCGGCTGGACCACGAACTGGGACGGCTCGTAGACCATATCGAGCGGTGGATAGGGGCCGGCAAGGTGCTCTTCGTGGTGACGGGCACCGGCTATTGCCACGAGGCGGAGCCTGACTACGAGCGATACCGCATCCCCAGCGGCACCTTCTTCATCGACCGCACCGCCGGCCTGCTCAATATGTATCTGGGAGCCGTCTGGGGGCAGGAGAAATATGTCGAGGCCACCTACGGCAACCAACTCTTTTTCAACCGCAAACTTTTGGAGGCAAAGAAGATAAGCCTGGCCGAAGCCACCGCTAAGGCACAGGAACTGGTGGTAATGATGTCGGGCGTGAAACAGGTCTATACCCCGCTGCAACTGCTCACCAGCCACGACGACTACGTGCAGACCTTGCGCAACGGCTTCCATTCCGACCGCTGCGGCGACCTGCTCATCGAGGTGGCCCCGGGCTGGCGCGTGCTGAACGAGGACGGCAGTCAGACGGGCCTGCCACGCACCAGCGAAACGCAGTTCCCCATCATCTTCTACGGCACGGGCACGAGTGCCAACGTCAGTTCCGAGACGGCATCGGCCGACCGCATCGCCCCCACGCTGGCCCGCCTGCTCCACATCCGCAAGCCCAATGCCTGCAAGGCAGTACCCCTGTTCTGACAAATGGAAGAAAGCGCTAAACACAGAAACCGGCAAATCTACAACGTGACGCTGCTCGGCGGGGCCGTAAACGTCGTCCTGCTGCTGTGCAAGTTTGCCGCCGGCATCATCGGCCAGAGTGCCGCTATGATTGCCGACGCCGTCCACTCGCTGTCCGACTTCCTCACCGACATCATCGTCGTGCTCTTCGTCCGCATCAGCGGCAAGCCCAAGGACAAGTCGCACGACTATGGCCACGGCAAGTATGAGACGCTGGCGATGACGCTCATCGGTGCGTCGCTTCTGGTCGTGGCGGCGGGCATTCTCTACAGCGGCGCCACCAAGATTGTGGCGTGGGCCGACGGCGAACAGTTGCACGTGCCCGGCAAACTGGCTTTGTGGGCTGCCCTGCTCTCGGTGGTGCTGAAGGAGGCCGTTTTCCGCTACTCTATGCTGAAGGCTCGCCAACTGAACTCGCAGGCCGTCGAGGCCAACGCCTGGCACCACCGCAGCGACGCCCTCTCGTCCATCGGCACAGCCGTGGGCATCGGCGGCGCCATCTTCCTGGGTGAACGCTGGGCAGTGCTCGACCCCGTCGCCTCCATCATCGTCGGCATCTTCATCGCCAAAGTATCCATCGACCTGTTGCGAAACGGCATCGGCGATCTGATGGAGAAGTCGCTGCCCGACGCTGTCGAAGACGAGATTCTGGGGCTGGTGGCCTCGGTGCCCGAAGTGACCGTGCCCCACGCCCTGCGCACACGCCGCATCGGCAACCACTACGCCATCGAACTGCATATCGTGATGGACGGCGACATCAGTCTGCGCCATGCCCACGACAAGGCGTCGGAGGTGGAGGAACTGCTGAGAAGACACTACGGAAACGAGACCCACGTGGCAGTTCACGTGGAACCAAAAGACGAAGAACCCCAATCATGAAACGATACACCGACCTTTTCATCGACTTCGATGATACCCTTTACGACACCCACGGTAATGCCGTCATCGCCCTGCGCGAGACCTTCGGCCACTTCTGCCTCGACCGCTGGTTCACGGACCCGCAAGTCTTCTATGACGCCTATTGGACGGCCAACATCGACCTGTGGACGCGCTATGCCCACGGCGAAATCACCCGCGATTTCCTCATCGTCGAGCGCTTCCTCCGCCCGCTCAGTTTAGGGCGCGGTTTGAAGGTGACGGAGACGCTCTGCCTCGAAATGAACGACTATTTTCTGGACCGCTGCGCCGAGAAGCCTGGCGTCATCGACGGCGCACACGAACTGATGGACTACCTGAAGGCGAAGGGCTACAGGATGCACATGACGAGCAACGGCTTCCACGAGGTGCAATACAAGAAACTCGCGGCCTGCGGTCTGCGCGACCACTTCGACACCATCATCCTCAGCGAGGATGCCGGAGCCAACAAGCCCTCGAAAGCCTTCTTCGACTACGCCCTGCAACACGCCGCAGCCCAGCCCGCCACCACCCTGATGATTGGCGACAACCTGCAGACCGACATCCTCGGCGCCCTCCACGCCGGCCTCGACGCCATGCTTTTCAACCGCTGGAACGTGGATCTCAGCGAAAGCCCACAGTCCCCCACCTACGTTGTAGACCGTCTCCAGGACATTATGAAGACACTATAGGCAGCATCCTCAGCCACCAATAGAAAATCCGGCCCGACCGTCCTCCAACGAATGAGTTAATTATTCAACTTCTTCAAGCGCCATTTTCCCTCTGTGAATCGACATTCCTCCAATGTAAGGGCAGGCCCTGTGCCAGCCCCTACATTCGGTGGTTTCAGAGTTGACGGAAGTTGAGTTAATTACTAATAACCCGTCGCCAATTACTAAGAATGAACGTTAAAGATTCGGCCTTTTTTGCGTTTTTTCGGCCTACTAATACTTTCGTTTTCTAAATCCTTAGTAATTTTGCAAATAGTAAATCGAAAATCATAAATGTATGAAACAACAGACACTAACCAAGGGCGAGATTCAGGTGATGAACATCCTATGGGACATGCATCGGGGAGCCTGCGTGGCCGATATTCTGAGCCAGTACCCTGAGCCTCAGCCGGCCTACACCACCATCGCCACGTTCCTGAAGATTCTGGAGCAGAAGGGCTTCGTGGAAAAACGAAAGGGCAGCACTGGCAAGACGTTCATCTATTCGCCGCTGATGACCCGCGAGCGTTACCGCCGGCTGGTGATGAACGACGTGAAGGACACCTTCTTCGGCGGTTCGGTGAAATCGCTTGTATCGTTCTTCGCCGAGGAGGACGAACTGACGCAAGAGGATATTGCCGAGATAATGACCATACTGCATAGCAGGGAAGAAGAGTTAGGTGCCACCAAACTATGAGTTATATACCTTTTAACTCCGAGTTATATACCTTCTAACTATGAGTTATATACCTTCTAACTCCAAATAAGGATTATCCAGCCGAAGATGTTGAAAGAACTAATATACTACGACCTGAAGATGGCAGCCCTGATTGCCGTGTTCTTCCTGTTCTATCAGTTGCTGCTTTCCCGCGAGACCACACACATACTGAACCGTGTCGTGCTGCTTTCTGGCATTGTCCTTTCAGTAGTATTGCCATTGTGTGTGGTAACGATACACACGCAGCAGACACTTCCCCAACTCTTCCCCGTGAGCGGGGAGGACATCTATCCTATAAGTGAAATGGTGGCGGATGACGTTACTGCCCCTCTTTCTCACGGGGATGGGGCGGCGGAGGGTTTCCTCCTATTTGCCGTCCTCCTTGTCGGCATTGTCGTCCGTTTGTTGTTTGTGTCACAAAGTTATAGGAAATTGAAAAGAGTGATGCGCAAGGGCGAAATGCATACGCTGCGCACAGGTACACGTGTCTGCGTAATCGATGCCCCTGTCGCTCCGTTCTCTTGGATGCGAACCATAGTGCTGTCGCGTGCTGACTGGCAGTTGCAACCGGCATCCATCCTTGCCCACGAAGAGGCGCACGTGCGCCATCGTCATAGTTACGACGTAGTGGTCGTAGAAGTGCTCACGGCTCTGCAATGGTTCAACCCCGTGGTGTGGTTCCTGCGCCAGGAACTGCGCATACTCCACGAGTATGAGGCCGACGCATCCGTTCTCTCACGCGGCTTCGACGAAAGCCAGTACATTCATCTGCTGATGCAGAAGGCGACGGGCATTCAGGCCTGTGCCCTCGCCAATGGCATCCGTACCCACAAAACAAAAAAAAGAATTCTTATGATGCTCAAACCAAAATCAAATCGAAGCGTATGGCTCAAAGCCCTGTACATAGTCCCCGTCGTCTTCGTCTCTCTGGCTATGACGGCCAGAACGGTCGTAGACTATGAGACCACCCCGACCGAGGAAGAACTCGCAGTTCGCGTGTTTACTGAAAACACTAACGGTAGGGGCGAAAGTTATCAGATACGTCACACATCCGACGTGAAGTTCTATAATAATGGCAAGGAAGATGCCATTCCCGGCGACCGTTCCATCGCCCTCGAAGTGAATAAGACCACAATGCTCCTCGACGGCGTGGAGTTCGACGGGAACTCGCTGCCCAAACTTCCTGCTGCTGCTTTGCGCGAAATCCATCTCAACAAAACCAGCCCCGACCACTTCGTTTGCAATCTTGTAACAACAGAGCAAATAAATGTAGGGGCAGGCCCCGTGCCAGCCCGCAATTTCTCAAAGATGAGCGACGCGGAGTTTGTCAACTACGTGAAGCAGCAACAGGCAGCGGGCTTGAAACAGAGTGCCCTCGTCCAGTCAATGCTGAATGAGGGTAACGGCATCAGCCGCGCCCACATACTCCACCTTAATGGTGTGTATGGCAGTAAGAAAGGAAACTTGTTAGTCGTTGACGGCGAGGAGGTCTCACCCGAAGATTTCAACCAATTAAAGTCCGAAAACATTGCCTCGGTAACGGTGATGGATGTCGGCCCTGCCAAGAAAGTCTTTGGTGAAAAAGGCCGCTATGGTGCCACAGTTGTGGAGACAAAGCAAGCAACGTCTGACACTCCGCAACAATCGGATGAAGCCGTTTTCGACGTCTGCGAGCAAATGCCCAGTTTCCCTGGCGGCGAAGCGAAACTGATGGAATTCATCTCACGAAACATCAAGTATCCTGAAGTGGCGACAAAGAACGGCGTTCAGGGTCGTGTGATAATGAAGTTCATTGTCGAGAAAGACGGCAGCCTGTCGAACATAAAGGTCTTGGAAAACCCTAAAACATCTGTCGCCAATATGGTGGTCGTTACGGCCTATATGGACGAAAAGCAGCGTCAGGATGCCGAGGGGCACAATGCCGGCGTGCAGTCTCTGCGCGACGAGGCCATCCGCGTGGTCAAGGCCATGCCCCGATGGACGCCCGGCAAGCAAAAAGGCAAGGCTGTCCGCTGCAATTTCATCATTCCTGTGACTTACAGATTGAATTAAAGTTAGTAAATAACACCCGGGTAAGTCTGGAGGCCGCAGTGATGTACCCTCCAGATTTTGCCCGTCCAGCCATATTGTGACTTCCGCCAACTCCCATGCACTCTGAGAATGGGCATCTCCCAAATGTAGAGACTCATAGGGCTGCCCGCACGCCGTCAGGCGGTATTCTCTAAAACACGAATTTCACGAATTAAACGAATTTATAACCACCTGACAATCAATCGTGGCATAATCCCTTTAATCCGTGAAATCCGTTGTTTAGTTTAATTAGCGAAATTCGTGGTCCATCAGTCAAGGCTTAATCCGTAAAATCCGTGAAATCCGTTGTTTAGTTTAATTAGCGAAATTCGTGGTCCATCAGTCAAGGCTTAATCCGTGAAATCCGTGAAATCCGTTGTTTAGAAACAATTACCTTCTGGGGGCGCCGAAGGGGAATCCCTGTGGCTGGGGGGCAATCTCAGGCTCGCCGAAGAAAGAAGCCTCAGCATCCTTGTCGTTCAGTTTGAACACCATGAACTTGGGGGTCTTCGCCGTCAAGGGTTTCCACTCGCCACCCTTCGGGCCGTTGGGGTCGCTGTACTTGGCGAAGTTGGTCCAGGCGGTGAGCATCTTCTCGGAGAGGTCCCAGTCGCCCTTGGTCCAGGGACGCCAGCAGTGCTTCAGGCTCTTGAACACAAACCAGAGGTCGGAGGAGTGGAAGGCGCCACGCAGACGCTGGGTCACCTCGGGATGGCTGCCGTCGTCGGGCAGCGGACGGGCGAACTCGTAAGCCCAGGCCTTGCCGCCTTTCTGCTCACGAACTTTGCAGAACTCAGCGATGTTCGGCGACATATTGCCCATATCGTTGAGGGTGAAGCCAATCATATAGGGAACGTCGGCCAGGGTGCCGCCACGAGTGGCATCGTCGAAACTCTTCTCGCTGACATAGCCGTCAATCATCGGCATAAAGGGCAGGCCACGGCGCATGAACGCCATTGGGCCGCCAGCCTGCTGGCCGTCGTCGTTAATCTGGTAGTAGAGCGTGGGGAGAGCGAAGATGGTCTCGGTAGAGGCGGCGCGCATCTTCTGCAAATCGGTCAGTCCTGCCCAGTCGAACACCTTCTTGGCATTGGCCTCGGCATCGGCAAACGAGCCACCGCTGTAACGGGCACCCATCATATTGCCGTTGGCATCGGGGATGGCAAGTCCCTGGGCGCTCATAATCACAGCCTTATGGAACAAGCCGCGAGCTAGCGGACTCTCGCAAAGCGTGCGCACGCTGCCGCCGCCGGCACTCTGTCCGAAGATGGTCACGTTGTTCGGGTCGCCGCCAAACTGCGCAATGTTCTTCTTAATCCACTTCAAAGCCTCAATCTGGTCGAGGATGCCGTAGTTGCCCGACACGTGATGCGGACTTTCCGCCGTCAGAGCGGGGTGAACGAGGAATCCGAACACGCCGAGACGGTAGTTGATGCTGACGAGCACCACATCCTTGGCACCCCATTCCTGACCGTCGAACTCAGGCTCAGAGCCAAAGCCCTCGCGATAGCCGCCACCGTGAATCCACAGGGCCACAGGCAGTTTCTTGTTGACCTGTCCAGGAGCCTTCGTCCACACGTTCAGATACAGGCAGTCCTCGCTGAAGGCAGCCTCCTTGCCATAGCCCCACTCGGTGTAGTAGCCGCCGGTGTACTGGATGGCCTGATAACTCGGGCGTCCAAAGGTGTCGCAAATCTTCACGCCCTTCCAGGGCACGATGGGCTGCGGCTCCTTCCAACGGTTCTCACGGATGGGAGGCGCGGCGTAGGGGATGCCACGATAGACAAACACATCGGGATGGTCTTCGGCCAATATGCCCTGAACCTGGCCACCCTCAATCGTCAACACTGGGTTTTCTGCAGCCTGTGCAGACACTGCCACGAATAGCAGAAGCGGTAACAACAACTTTTTCATAATACAGCAAATTTAATAGTTTAGGGTTTATTCGATAAAGTTTGCTGCAAAATTAGACAAAATTTCCGAATTATAAGCCAGTCGAGATATAAATATGAAAAAAATGCCCCAAAAAGTTAGAAATCAAGGTCTCACTATGCTCAATCCTATCCTTTTACGTGCTCTAATTGTGACAATTTCATTTAGTGAATCACGGAAAGGATTCTTACAGGCAGTCGTCCATAAGCAAAATAATGAGCCGAAAGTTTTGCGCTTTCGGCTTTTCTTTGTACCTTTGTCGCAAACAAAAAGGGGAGATATATGATTGACAGTGAACTGAGGAGGAGGATTGAGGAGAGTATGGGCTTTGCGCCTACACAGGAGCAGGGGCGGGCCATTGGCGTGTTCTGTAGGTTTGTCACCAGTTGGAGGCCGCAGGAGCAGGCGGTGATGGTGCTGCGCGGCTCTGCCGGCACGGGAAAGACAACGCTGGCAGCCGCCATTGTGAAGGCCCTGCTCGGACTGAAACAGAAGATGGTGCTGCTCGCCCCCACAGGACGGGCAGCCAAGGTCTTCGCCCTCTACGCCGGACACGCGGCCTACACCATCCACCGCCGCATCTACCGGCAGAAGACGGCTGCCGACCTGTCGGCCTTCAACCTGAACGACAACCTGCACACCGACACACTCTTCATCGTCGACGAGGCCTCGATGATTGCCTCGTGGAGCAACAACAGCTCGGCGGAGTTCGGCAGCGGCAATCTGCTCGACGACCTGGTGCGATACGTCTACCAGGGACACGGCTGCCGAATGATGCTCGTCGGCGACCGCGCCCAGCTGCCGCCCGTGGGCCAGGACGAGTCGCCCGCATTGAGCGGCGACGTGCTGCGCGGCTATGGCCTCACCCTCTACGAAGCCGACCTCCGAGAGGTGCTGCGCCAGAGCCGGCAGTCGGGCATCCTCTTCAATGCCACCCGCGTCCGCGAGATGCTGACGGACAACGTGACGGCCCTGCCCAAGATGCGTTTCGCGGGCTTTGCCGACATTCAGATGGTGCCTGGCGACGAACTGATTGAGGCGCTGGCCAGCAGCTACAGCCACGTGGGCGTGGACGAGACAACGGTCATCACCCGCTCGAACAAGCGGGCCAACGTCTACAACGAGGGCATCCGCCGCACCGTGCTCGACCGCGAGGACAGGCTCTGCCGAGGCGACCAGCTGATGGTGGTGAAGAACAACTATTTCTGGAGCAAGGAGGTGAAGGAGTTAGCCTTCTTGGCCAATGGCGACCGCTGCGTGGTGCAGCGCGTGCGCCACGTGCACGACCTCTATGGCTTCCACTTTGCCGAAGCCACCTTGCAGTTCCCCGACTACGACGACCTGGAGCTGACGGCCACCGTGATGCTCGACACGCTGACAGCCGAAGCCCCTGCGCTGACGCAGGAGCAGCAGGAGCAGCTTTACCAGCGAGTGATGGAAGACTACGCCGATCTGCCGCTGAAGTCAGACCGCCACCAGCGGCTGAAGACAGACGCCTACTACAACGCCCTCCAGATAAAGTACGGCTATGCCGTGACCTGCCACAAGGCGCAGGGAGGCCAGTGGGCGCACGTCTACATTGACCAGGGCTATATGACCGACGACATGCTCACGCCCGACTATCTGCACTGGCTCTACACCGCCCTGACCCGCGCCACGGAAAAGGTGTTTCTGGCGAATTGGCCGAAGACTCAGACGGACGACGGCCAGTGCTAACCGTAGGGCGCCCGCACACTTACTTTCTGGTCTAAAAGCGAATCAGCAAAACATTGCCGCAACACTATTTTTTTATGGTCAGAGTGCGCCTGAAATTTGGACGAACCAAACCATGAGTTTGGACGAACCAAACTCATAGTTAGGACGAACCAAAATTCCATACGTCTTTACTCTTCCATTTCTTCCAGCATCCGCGCACGTGCAGTTATTTCCTTGACGATGGAAATAATGTCAGCCACATTCACCTTTCCGTCGCCGTTCACGTCGGCTGCCGCTGTAAGCGTATCATTTGCCCTCCTTGCCATCACACTAATTACTGAAGAAATGTCAACTGCGTCGACAGTCAAGTCGCCGTTCACGTCGCCTTGTATTGACGTCTTGATGGTGATGGGGAACGACACTTCAGCTAATGTCAGTTTCTCGTTGTCCTGCGTGTTGAACTCAATGTTTGTAAGCTTTCCCGTCATCGATGTGTTTGTCTTTAAGGAAGCGTTGGAATTCAGAGTCACTGTGAACAGAACGCCTGAAGTGCCGGGGATGGCCTCACCGTCCAACGATGTAGCGATGAAACGGTAGGCACCGCTTGCCAGTCGGCTTGACGAGATGGTGTGTTCTGTGGTGTCAAAACGCTCACCCAGCTTTGCGACAGGCTTGCCATTGGTCTTCACTTTCAATGTAAGTCCTTCGGGCAGTACGATGTCACACTGCCAGCCCATCAAATTCGTTGTCTTGTTGTTCAGTTCTATATCCAAGGGAGTGCTGTCACCAGGAGAAATAATTACGTCTTTCACGTTAAGGGTGTTGACTCCTTCATTGCCAGGAACAACAAATACCATTTTCTGGTCTTCGCTGTACTGGTAAGTGTCAGGATTGAGCAGGTCTATATCGTAGTAACCATCAAAAGCGCCTTGCCATCCCCAATTGACATAAACTGCGCCAGAGGCATTATATCCGTGCAAAACGAAGGCATGGCCCGCAGGATTCTCTTCATCACTTTTGTCATCACCTGCATAAATGACAGGCCTGTTATTGCTCAACTCTTCGTAAATCATTTGCATCCAGGCGGCCTTGCTGTAGTCTGTACGTTTATAATAGGTGGTCTTGTCGCTATAGGAGAAATACTTCTTCAAAGCTGGAGCTACGTTAGCGGTATTAGCGCCACTCGCCTCTGTGCCATAGTTCATTTGTACAGCCATGCCACAGTCGCGCATTAGTGTTGCCACAGCTTTTGTGGTCGCACTCATGCTTCCCCATTCCTGATAGTTGTAAACATCGAGCATATTGTTCCAGTCGTAATAATCGCCAAAGGTGTAATCCATCCGTGCTATGTAATTCCATACCATAAAGGAAATCGACCCATGAGCCTTCTCCGGATACTCATAGTGCTTCATCACTTGTGCCATTGCCGTAGCCACGCATCCTGTCACAAACACGTATGGCACGCCATCAATAGAATAATTAAGCAAAGCATTAAACGGATTCCCCTGTCCCCACTTGGTCGTGAGGAACGGCTCCACGCTGGCTTTCGACTTCCTTACCATAGAATAAGCCACATCCTGGCCTTCTGTAGTCTCCATCACCGCATTTGCTGTCTCCATCCACCATTTGAAGCCGCATGGCATAATAGTGTCGTGGTATTCAGTTTGGGAACACCCTATCACTTCGCTGAAACGGTCATCATTAGCCACTACGGCAAAACCGCCGTCTTCATAGCCGTAGACAGACAGTTTGGGCATTTTCTTCATCAGTTTCAGCGTGGACGATTGGCGCGGTGTCCTATTGCCGTTTGCCCCGCCGGGATTCAGCACCCGTATGGCAGCTTGGCGCATCTGCTGTTCACTACGCTCTGCGGCAGACGACAATAGTGGAATCAGCGTCAGAATTATCAATAAACATCTCGTTTTCATCGCAGTATCACTTTTTGGTTATTAATCATATATACGCCAGCACGCAGACTCTCAAAGCAATTCTCGCCCTCCTTTACTTTGAGGGTTCTGTATGCACCGCCCATTGAGACAATGCGCAATGTGGTGTCACGGACAGAGAAGATGCGGAGCGTATGTCCGTCCACGCTTATCTTCATGTCCTGCTTCA
>JAGCZA010000141.1 GCA_017960525.1 Prevotella sp. | reverse complement strand
TGCAGCGGACTACAGCGGACTTTTTTAAAATTTAAAACATAGCCGTTGTGTGATCTACTGCATACAAAGAAAGTCCGCTGTAGTCTGCTGCAAGAATTAGAAGTCCGCTGTAGTCCGTTGCAAGAATTAGAAGTCCGCTGTAGTCCGCTGCAAAAAAGAAAGTCCGCTGTGGTCTGCTGCAAATATTTTACTTGGTGACTTCCTCCCAGCGCAACACGGCGCCGTTGTGTCGGGCTGGGTCCGGCCCTGCAAAGTCCATAGAGTAGGGGCTGCCCGTTGTCGGACTCTTGCCGAGGTAGCGGTGGTTCCTCAGCGAGAGGAGCATAAAGTCCTGGTTGAGGAAGTCCTGCCAGAGGTATTCGTCGGCCTGGCTTTTGTCGGTGGTGAAGCGCAAATCGCCAGGCAGGCCATTGCCGTATGTCTTCAGGTAGCGGCCATCAGCACATCTCAACCTTACGCGGCCATCGGTGCCCTCCACCTTGAACTGCGTCAGCTCGCTCTTGTCGCTGGTTGGTGTTTCGTAGAGCACGCCATGCTTCAGGGCTATGGCCGGCCGGCCCGTTGCCTTGTTGATGATGCGGATGGTCTTGCCGTAAGGGATGTTTTGGCTGCGGTCGGCGCAAGGCTCATCGACGGTGAAGTTGTCGAACTCGGCATAGCCGCCGTTTTTGCCCTTCACGTTGAAGGCGAAGAGGGCGTGGCGCGAGCCTTGGAAGGTGATGAGCTGATAGGTCAGCGGCATCATTCGGCCCAGCGTCTTGAAGTTCTCGCCGTCGGTCGAATAGGCATACTGCATCTTGTTGTTGTCGTAGTCGCCAATACAGCGCAGCCAGATTCTCCCGTCAGACAAACCTACGGGTACTGTTACGGTGTCGTTGGTCATCTGCTCGAAGCAGCGCAGGGTGATGTCTTTGTCCTTTTTCACGACACCAATCCATGAGCAGGGTACGTTGATGTTGCCAAGTCCGCAGACATCTCCGTCTTTCATCCCATTGGTGTGGAGTTCGACAGTAGCTACAGACTTCGGTCCTATGACGCGCTGTGTCAGCGTATTACGCGCCCACATCAGTTGCTCTGCGGGTTGTGCCTGGATGCGTAGGCGCCCATTCTTCAGGCTCCACATCTTGTCGTCGGGGTTGTGGTTCCATTGCCAGATGCGGCCCAGTTGCTTGCCGTCGAAGTTCTCGTTGCGGTCATAGGGGGCGTAAGGCACTGCACTACGGATTGCCTCTTTTTGTTCCGCCGACAAATCTGGAGAGAGCACTCCGGGTTTAAAGTAAGTGCGGGGAGCGCGCCCCAAGTTGCCCTTCAAGCCCACCATCGGCCAGCCGTCTTCCCACGTCATCGGCATAAGGCACACAGTACGGCCAATGCTGTGGAAATCCTGCATAAACAATGCCCACCACGAGCCGTCGACAGCCTGCACGATGCCGCCCTGATGGGCGTTGTCGCAGCCTGTGGCGTCAGCATTGGCGGGTGCAACGCCGAACTTCGTGCCGTCGCGGCCTATGCGGTATTTCTCTCCACGCGGCACCGACGTGCGGCCTACGCCGTGATAGCCGTAGGTCTCGTCGGCCTGGATCACCCGCGTCTCGTAAGGGCCCCAGATGCTCTTCGCCCTTGAACAGAGCGTGCGGCCATTGGGCGAGTAGTCGGTGGAGATGAGATAGTACATCCCGTCAATCTTATAGATATGGTGGCCCTCGCCGATGCCGTTGCCGTCGGGGATGATGACGCGGTCGGTGCCCTCCACAGGCCCGCTCATGTCGGGCTTCAGCTCCGTGCAATGCACCTCGCCGTACTTGTGGATGGCATAGATCTTGCCGTCGTCATCGAATAGCACGCCCAGGTCGTAGATGTTGCCCTTCATGTTATGGTGCGTCCACGGGCCGTGGATGTCCTTTGCCGTATAGCATTGCAGACCCTTGCCGTTGACGTTGGAGAACACGGAGAACTGGCCGTTATGGTAGCGGATGCAGGGTGCCCAGATGCCCTGACCGTAGATTTCCTGATGGTTCTTCAGGGCGAACCTGTCCTCTGGGAAGTCGAAACGGTCGAAGCAATAGCTCACGTTCTCCCAGTTCACCAAATCCTTCGAGTGAAGGATGACCAGGCCTGGCACCGAGTGCATTGTAGTGCCAGCCAGATAGTAGTCGTCGCCCACGCGGATGACGTCGGGGTCACTGAATTCGTCGTAGAACAGCGGATTGGTAAATGTGCCGTTGCCGTTGTCGGCTGTCCATGACTTTGTCTGAGCCTGGGCGTTGATGGTTGCGTATGCTATCAGGCAACCTACTAATAAAAAGAACTTTTTCATATCCTGGTTAGTTTAGAATTTCCATTCGTCTTGCCACCGCACTACGGGCTTGTCGTCCTCAAACTCGATGGGGAGCCAGATGTAGCGGGCGTCGATGGGATTGTTGGGGCGCCAGATGTCGGCCATGAAGATATACTGGTCGCCGACGGGGAGAATAAATGTCGACTGTCCGTTAAAGGTTTTCTCGGCAAGCGGGCCGCGACAGGGGTTCGGGTGCTGTGTCCACGGGCCCCAGATGCTGGGGGCGGAGAACATACGGGCCTCGTTGGGCGCCCAGCCGGTACAGCCGCTGGTAATCATCCAGTAGGTGCCGTCCTTCTTGAAGATGGCGGGCGCCTCGTTCTGGCCGCCAGGGGCCATACGGATGTAGCGACCGGTGTGGTGCAAGTAGTCGCCAGTCAGTTCGGCAATGTGCAGCGTATAGTTCTCCTCCGACGAGAAGATGTGATAAGCCTTGCCGTCATCGTCAACATAGAGCGTCATGTCACGCGACATCTGGCCACTTCCGAAGTCACGCCTCAGGTACTCGTCAAAATTCATCGGCGAGCCTTCCACAGGCCATGTACCGGCGTTTGCCCGCGAAGAATACAGGAACTTGTACGGCCCTTCAGGACGGTCGGCTACGGCGACACCATAGCGGGCGGCTTTATAGCCTTGGCCCTTCAGTTCGAGGTGGAACCACATGCAGAACTTCTGCGTCACGGGATTGTAAATGACTTTCGGACGCTCCAAAATGCAGCCGCGCTCGATGTCGTGCCCCTTTTCATCGCTTACGCTCAGGGCTACACCGCAATTGCGCCAGCTGACCAAATCCTTCGAGGCATAGCACATCACGCCGACCAACGCGTCACTCGTCCGCTCGCTCTTGTGCTCGCCAAACCAGTAGTAGGTGTCGCCGTACTTCATAATGCCGCCGCCATGGGCGTTGATGTGCCGCCCGCCGTCGTCGCGCCACAACTCGCCGTTGCGAATTGTACGAGGTTTCTTCTGCTGTTCGTTCCAGTACTGCTCCAACCGTTTTGCCTCGGCCTTGGTGATGTGGATGACTGACCCGTGTTTGGGCGAAACGAACTCATGCCTGTCCTGGCCTGCAATCAGCTTCATCTTGCCCTCGCCGAAGCGGCCTAACGGCGTGAATGTCTTGAAGTCACTCGTCTCTACAAAACCAAAGTTGTGGGGATTCACGCTGTAGATGTCGTACATAACGACCCACTTCTTCTCACCAATGCGCTTCCATACGTTTGGTGCCTCACATCCCGAACGCTCGCCGTCAATCTGTTCAGCGTGGTAGTCGTCGTAGTGGTTGATGCGGTCGCTGATCATATACTTGATGCCGCCGGGGTTCTCCTGCGAAACGTATGTCATGAAATATTTACGATTTACGGATTTTCGATTTACGGATTGGCTTGCGCTGCTATTAAATCGTGAATTGTCAATCGGTAAATCGTCAATTGCGATGATATCTGCATCGAGCACCTGAATCTTCTCGTCGGGATACTCGAAGAGCAGCTGCGGTTCGGTCTCTAAGGTTGTGAAGGCTTCGTCAGCATAGCTATAGTAGAGTTTCGTGCGTCCTCCTGCCTCCTGACGGATGGTAAAGTAGACCATCGGCTTGCTCACAGCCGGGTCCCAGATGGTCTGCGGTGCCCACGCGCAGCCAATCTTGCCGAACCGCTCAGGGAACAGCTGGTCGATGCGGGCCACATGGTGCGTCCAATGGATGAGGTCATCGCTCGCCATCAGCACTAATCCTCGGTTGTTGCCCCAACCGAACTCGTTGGGGCGTTCCCACTGGGTCGTGCGGATGCCCTTCTGCTTTCCAAAGACGTGCAAGTCGGTCATGGCGATGTAGAACCGGCCGTTAGGTGCGCGGTAGATGTGCGGGTCGCGTATGCCGTGCTGTTCGGCGATAGAGTCGCCCGAGATAATCGGCTCCCCGTTGTTCACCGCCGTAAAGGTGTAGCCGTCGTAGCTGATGGCCATAAACAGCGAATGTGTAGGGTCGCTGAAATAGGTAAACAAGTACGCGCCCATATCTTTCTCCGTGAGCGCACGCTTGGACTTCGCCGCACCCGCCATCAGCGGCAGCAGCATTGCAATGAATAGTAGTCTTCTCATATCCACAAAAATCATTGGTTAGTCTTTACTATCAGTTTGTCGCCGCTCAAGTCCACCTCGAACAAATGGGGGATGCGGACGGTACGGCCACGGGCATCTTTGGAATGGTGATGCACGGACATCATCCATTGGCCGTCGAAACGCTGGAAGAGCATCGAGTGGCCGTAGCCAGGAGGCGTGATGGGTTCAGGTTCCTGCGTCCACGGGCCGTCGAGGGTGCCACTCTCCGAATAGGCCACGCCCTGCGTATAGACATCGAAGACCCACGACGTCCAGACCATACCCAAGCGACCAGTGCCAGTACGGAAGAGATAGGGGCCGTCGGTTACTTTGTTCCAGGTAATCTCTCCCTTGTCGTTCTTCTCGCGGCTCCAAGGAGAGTCGCTGGCGCGGAAGAGCACTTTTGGCTCGCCGACCGTGCCGCTGAAGTCGGGCTTCAGTTCAATCTTCTCAATCGTGCCGTTCCAGTTCTGCAACCACTCGCCGCAGAAGACCATATAAGGCTTGCCGTCGCGGTCTTTCCAGTAGGTGCCGTCGAGCGTCGGCCGGTTGGCGGGCAAGTAGGTGGCGTCGCCAAAGGCGCGGTACGGCCCCATCGGATTGTCGGCACGCAACACCTGAGAGGCACGCCGCTCAATGACATTGCCCCGCACCGTGTCTATCTTCACCGCCTGGTTGGTGAACGTCGCGAAGTAGTAATACCAGCCGTCGCCCGTCTGGTGCAATTCGGCAGCCCAAATCATTGGGCGCGAACCCATCCACGAGTCGGCCTCAAACTCCGTCACTCGGAACGGGCCTTCCCACAGTTTCAGGTCTGCGCTGCGCCACATCATACCGCCTGTACCCGTCATATAGTACATCTTCGTCTTCTGGTCGGCAAGAATTGCCGGGTCACTCAAGCGGATGGAGTCAAGCGGCACGTCCTTCCTCACACGCATGCCACGCTGTGCCGATGCCGTCAGGATGCAGGCAAAAATAAGGAAGCAGAGAGAAAATAGTCTCTTCATGGCTCTCAAACTTTAATAGAATTTCACCATATCGTCCAGCGGGCGATGGCGGGGCTGCACAGGGTCGGCAGCACGATAGCCAAGAGCGATGACAGCCATAACAGCCTCGCCGTCAGGAATGTTGAAGAGCTGGTGCAATTTGTCGGCCTCACGCATACCCATAATGAGCGTATCGAAGCCCATAGCGCGGGCCTTGAGCACGAGGTAGCAGTTGGAGAGACCGTTGTCGTAGGCACCCCAGCCGTCGCCCACCTCGTTGGCGGGATTGCCACGGAAGAAGCCCGATTTGCCGCGCTCGTAGGTCGAGACGATGAGCACGGGCGCATTCTTGATGCGCTCCTTGTTGCCGCCCACGAGGTCTTGCACGGCGGCCACTTTCTCAGGCGATATGGCGACGTAGTACTTCGTTGGCTGCTGGTTGGCCCACGACGGGGCCTCCTGCACGGCGGCCATCAGATGCCTGACCTCCTGCTCGGAGATTTTTTTCGAGGCGTCGTAGCTGCGGATGCTGCGTCTGCTGGTTAACACTTCGTCGAATGACGGGGATTGTTTCTCTTGTGCGACGGCCGGCAGCATCATTAGTGCTGCGAGAGCGGTCAGTAGGATGGTTCTTTTCATTATGAATGATTATTTAAGAGTTATTTTTCACTCCTTCACATCACTTCGGAATGGCACTACGGGCAGGCCGCGTATGCTCTTCAGGTTACCGGATAGGAACGACTTGAAACAATATCGGACGGTGGTGGGCGCAGGCACCTTTTCGCATGTGACCATCACCGACTTGTGGCTCTCGTTTAGCACGGCGGTGGCCGGATGGAACTGCCCACTTGCTCCGCTCAGCTCAAATCCCTTGATATCCTGCCAGGGCGAGAGTCCTTGTTCAGCATGCTTGAAGAACACCTCGATTGTGTCGCCGCGAACCTCTATGCGGTCGAATTCGGGCGAGTCGCAGGCGATGTTTTTACGACCGTAAGTGCGGTTCAGGGCCATATATGCCAGACGGTTGCCCACCTCACGTTTCTCGGCAGGGTGTATCTGGTTCACTTCATAAGGCTTCACCAGGTCGTTGATGCAGACAATACCGCTGTTCTTGATGATGTGGGCGGCACGATGCTGGCACTCTCGGAAGAGCGGTGCACTGAGCCATTCGTCGCCGTAGCCTCCCCAAGGGGCTATCTCAACCATATAGAACGGCAGCGACTGGGCTGTGCCTCCAAACTCCTTTCGCCACACCTCGACCATCGTCTTCAGACGTTCGGGATAAGTTGTATCCTTGCCTACATTCGACTCACCTTGATACCACAGGAAACCTCTCACCGTGTAGTGGCGCAGGGGGTGTAACATACCGTTATACATAATGACGGGCGTGTAGTAGTGCCACCAGGTGCCTTTCCATCCTTCTTTCTGTTCTTTCTCGATGTTGATGTCTTCGTAGGTGCGCACAATCTCTTCTGGTATCCAGCCCTCCACTTTCGAACCGCCCCAGGCACAGGCAATGACGCCAACGGGGATGTCGAGCACGCGCTGCAGCATCTTCGCGAAAAACCAGCTTGTTGCGCTGAAATAGGGAGCTGTCTCAGGCGAGGGTACCTGCCATTTGCCTGTGCAGGCCTCCACAGGCTTCGTCTGGCCGTTCTGCTTGACGGGAGCGACTCGCACCCAGGGATGTTCGGCGGCGGTGGCAATCTCCTCGTTGCTGTTGTTTACAGGGCAGTTCCAGAAGCCTTCCAAAGGCATCTCCATATTTGACTGTCCTGAGGCGAACCATACCTCGCCGATGAGCACGCGGCTGAGTGACAGTTGCTTCTGTCCGTTCTCCGAGAGCACTATCTGGTGCTCCTTCTTTTCGGCTGCCGGTGTCTTCAGCAGCAGTTGCCAGTTGCCATTCTTGTCGGCCTTCGCACTAACAGCATTTGTCAGCCAGTCGGCCTTTGCGCTGACGGTTGCACCTGCCTGGGCCGTTCCCCACAGCCGTGCCTCGGCCTGTTGTTGGAGCACCATGTTGTCGCCCACAATATCTGGCAGTACTATCTTAGCCAACACCTCCCCAGCCGATAGCCAGCCAGCCAGGAACAAAAGTATGAAACTACTCTTTCTCATTGTTCTCTTTTCGTGTTTTTTGTAATTACCTTCAGCGTGGTGCTGTCGCAGAGGAATACCGAGTTCAGTCCCTGCTGCTCCTGTGCGGGGTCACCGCAATAGTCGTCGCCCACTTGCCATTGTTCGTGAGTAGGAGAGGCTTCGCCACCCCATGCCCAGAAGTTGCAGCCGTAGACCATCGGTTCGCTCTTGATGAGTGAGAAGACGAAATCGTAGTAGCGTTCGCGGCCTGTGGTGGGTGAGCCAGGTGCAAAGATGAAACCGTCTCGTGGGTAGCCGAACTCCTCGATGACCAAAGGCTTCTGCAGACGCTCTGCGATGGCCGTGTGCTGACGGATATAGTCGGCAGTATTCTGGCAGGCCCGCTCCACGTTCTCTTGCAGCGAGTCCTTGTTCACCCAGCTCCAGTTGAAGGGCCACACGTGGGCGTTCATATAGTCGATGTTGGGGTCGGCGCAGATCTGCTCGTATAGCCCGGCATCCATCTCGCAGCCCCAGATACCCTCCGATCCGATACTGATGAGGTGCCGCTTGTCGAGACTGCGAATCAGGGCCGAGGCCTTACTGAGCCATTTGGCGAAAGGCTCCTTGGCCTCCTCGCTGAAAGCCCTTGGCTCGTTGCCTATCTGCCACGACATGATGGTTGGGTCGTCTTTGTAGTCCACATTCGTATAGCTGTTTGTTCGGCTGATGATGTCGCGCACATATTGGTAGAACAGTTCGTGGGCTTTCTCGTTTGTGGCATATTGGCTCATAGCCTCCATAAAGGCAGGGTAACCCACATCGTCGGGACGCGGCATAGGCTTCCCTTCTGCCTGCTCCAAATAGTAGCCATAGCCACCACTCCACTCCCATGAGTTGTTCAGATAGAGTACGGCTTTCATACCCCGTTCACCCATCTGCTGCAACAGATAGTCGAGTCCGGCCAGAATGGTGTCGTTGTAGACACCTGGAGCCTCCTGCAGCGTTGGCTCCACCTTTGTTGTCACCCCGCGTTTGCCGTCGCTTCCCACGAGGATGCGCAGATTGTCAAGTCCCAGCTCGTGCAGCTTGTCCAGTTCACGGCACAACCGTTCACGGTCGCCACCCTGCCCTTCAGAAGCCAGTATGGGTCCATACCAGAAGTTGGTGCCAACATAGCGGTATGGCCTGCCATCGAGCACGAAGCCTGAACCTTGTCGCTCTACGAAGCTGCCCGTCTTCTCTTCGACCTTCTGTGTGCAGCCAGTCAGCAGAGCCGCTGCCGTCAGCAAAATAGTAGCCAGTTTCCTCATCATACTTATCTCTTTTATTATGCTTTGTTTCTTATCATGCAATCACCTTTGTCTTGCAATACTTTTCGCGGAATTCGGTGGGAGTGCATCCCTTGCGCTTGCGGAACAGACGATTGAAGTTGCTTAGCGTGTTGAAACCACAGGTCCAGCAAATCTCACTGACGCTATCGGCTGTGTCAATCAAGCGGCGAGCCGCCAGTCCCAAACGGATGTCGACGATATACTCAGAAAGGGTCTTGCCTGTACGTAACTTAAAGTAGCGGCTGAAAGCTGTGGAGGTCATACCCACAAGGTCGGCCATCTGTTCGAGTCGCAACTCGTTGTTGATATGCGAATTGATATAATCCTTCACTTTCAGCACCCGGCGCGAGTCGCTGTTCACCTCGACTTTGGCGAAGGTAGAGGAAGCCAGCTCGTGTGCATCATCAAACTTTGATAATTCATACAGTATGAAAAACAGTTCCTGCGCCATAAGAAACTTGTCATCAATAGACGAGAGTTTCACCAAGCGGTGGTAGACTGCCATAATGGCGGGCATGGGAAAGGCAAGGCCACGTTTGGCCCGTTCCATCATCTTGTAGATGCTTTTATATGGGTTGGTGCGGAAGGGTGTATGCTCGTCTTCGAAGTGGATGAAGAACTGCACCGTTACCTCATGGATGTCTTCGCTTTTGCACTCGTGCTGTTCCCACACATGTTCCAAGTCGCTGCCGGTAATGAGCGCAAGGTCATAGTCGCCTATCACCTCGCTGCTGTCACCCACTACACGTCGCGCACCCGTCCCATTCTCCACGAAGTTCAGTTCCATCATCTCATGGCAGTGGATAGGATAGTTGAAATCTTTCTTGTGACGGTCGGCCACATACATGAAGTCGTGTTCTCCCAGCGGGGTAATCTCTCGTAATACTTTTGTTTCCATCTTTAGTGTGGTGTTCTATAGAACTACCTCTACTACGTGATGACCGGGAGTAGCGGTGACGACGCAGCCCTCAACGGGCTTTCCGTCGACGGTGATGGAACGGACACCGCTTTGCTTTCCGTCAGGGTTGCTGACGGTGATGTCGAATGAGGCATTGCGGAGCACGCGATGAACGGTGTATTTCTTCAGCGTCGAAGGGATGCAAGGATCAATCTCCAAGCCGTCGTAGGTGGGGCGGATGCCAAGAATGTATTGAGTAATGGTCAGCCAGTTCCAGGCGGCGGTGCCCGTCAGCCAGGAGTTCTTACCTTCGCCGGGCTTTGCGGCATCCTTGCCTGCCACCATCTGGCAATATACGTAAGGTTCCACCTTGTGCAGTTGATGATTCTCAATCCAGGCAGGACTGATTTTGGTATAGTGCTGCCAGGCATCGTTGCCGCGACGGGCCACGGTCTCGCCAATGATGACCCACGGATTGTTGTGGCAGAAGATGCCTGCGTTCTCCTTGTAGCCGGCAGGATAGCTGCTGATTTCGCCCATTTCTACGTAGTATCGGGTGAAAGCAGGATGGTTGAGAACCATACCGTGCTCGCTATCAAGATATTTCTTGCAGGAGTCGAGGGCCTTGTCCACCATACCTTCTTCCTGTCCGATACCGGCCATTGTGCAGAATCCCTGACTCTCGATGAATATTTTCCCTTCCTCGTTCTCGTGGGAGCCAATCTTGTTGCCGTAGAAGTCGTAGGCACGCAGGTACCATTCGCCGTCCCAGCCGTGTTTCTTCACCGCCTCTGTCATTGCGTCAATGCAGGATTGCGCCCGCTCTGCCTCGGCGGAGAAGTCGGCGTTTTCGGAGTTTCCTGCCAAATGGCGGCAAAGCTCTACGTACTGTTTGCCTGTGAGGACGAACAGTCCGGCAATCATCAGACTCTCGGCTTTCGACCCTTCGCTGTTGTTCTCCGTGGTCTGGAAGCTCTCATTGGGGTCCCATGAGAAGCAGTTCAGGTTGAGGCAGTCGTTCCAGTCAGCACGACCAATAAGGGGCAGCGTATGTGGGCCGAGGTTCTCGACAACGTGGTTGAAGGAAATGCGCAGATGCTCGAAGAGACTGACCTCTGTGCCGGGCTTGTTGTCGAAGGGCACGGGTTCGTCGAGGATGGAGAAGTCGCCAGTCTCCTTGACGTAGGCCACGGTGCCGAAGATGAGCCAGCAGGGGTCGTCGTTGAATCCGCCGCCGATGTCGTTGTTGCCGCGCTTGGTGAGCGGCTGGTACTGGTGATAGCAACCGCCGTCGGGGAACTGTGTGGAGGCAATGTCGATAATGCGCTGACGGGCACGGCTGGGCACCTGGTGGACAAAGCCCACAAGGTCTTGGTTAGAGTCGCGGAAACCCATACCGCGTCCTACGCCGCTCTCGAAGAACGAGGCTGAACGCGAGAAGTTGAACGTAATCATACACTGGTATTGGTTCCAGATGTTCACCATGCGATTCATGCGTTCGTCGGCACTGTCGACGGTAAACTTACTGAGCAGCTCATCCCACATTTGGCGAAGTTCTGCGAAGGCGGCATCGACAGCCTCAACCGTTGAGAACCGCTTAATTGCAGCATGCGCCTTCTCTTTATTTATAATAGTACGGTCTAAATCACCTAATGAGGTAATCACTCCTCTCTCCTTGGGAGGGAAGCTGAATTTCTCCTCTTGCTCATTCTCCACATAACCCAGCAGGAAGATGAAATCCTTCGACTCACCCGGCTGCAGTTCCATCTCAATATAATGTGAGGCGATGGGGCTCCATCCGTGTGCCACGCTGTTGCGAGGTTTCCCCTCGAGCACACATTGCGGATTGGAGAAGTCGTTATATAAGCCAATGAACGATTCGCGGTCGGTGTCGAATCCCTTTGCTTCGTCGTTGGTCAGTGCATAATAGGCATAGTGGTTGCGGCGCTCCTTGTATTCCGTTTTGTGGTAGATCACATTTCCATTCTCTATTTCCACCTCGCCCGTCGACCAGTTGCGCTGGAAGTTCTCCATGTCGGTGGCGGCATTCCAGAGGCACCACTCGGTGAAGGAGAAGAGCTTCAGCAACTTCACTTCGCTGGTGGTGTTTCTAAGCGTCAGTTTCTGCACCTCAGCCCAAGTCTTCAAGGGAACGAAGAATAGGACGCTTGCCTCCACGCCATTCTTGCTGCCCGTAATGCGGGTGTAATTCATACCGTGCCGACACTCGTAGCTGTCGAGGGGAGTCTTGCAGGGTTTCCATCCAGGCGACCATACAGTCTCTCTGTCAACGACATAGAAATACCTTCCCCCAGCATCCATAGGCACGCCGTTGTAGCGGTAACGGATGATGCGGCGGAACTTAGCATCCTTGTAGAAATCGTAGCCACCGGCGGTATTTGAAATCAGACCGAAGAAGTCCTCATTTCCTAAATAGTTAATCCAAGGAAACGGGGTGGCAGGGTCGGTAATGACATACTCACGATTCGCGTCGTCAAAATGTCCAAAAACTTTTGTCATAGTGATTTAGGATTTATACATTTGTAGTTTAGTTTCCATCTTGGGTGCAAAGATACAAAATTATTTTGAATCTGCCCATTTTTTTACTCACTTTCTTTTACCGACAGTACAAAAGATTGTAAAAGGGTAGGAAAAGATGGTTGCACAAACAGGCGGTATTTGTGAAAAGCACTGTGTGTTGTCTGTAAGAATAACAGCAATTAAGGGGCCAGGACCAAATTTTTACCTTAATTTATTTGGCTATTAAATAAAATCTTTGTACTTTTGCATGATAATTCAAAAACTTGTTATGAAGAAGCTTTTGTTTTTTGCCTTTCAGATGCTGGCTCCGATGTTTGCCTGTGCCCAAGTTTTCGACTTTGACCTGACGAAGCCACAACCTATCTATAATGGTGCTGACGGCTATGGTTACGATGTGCTGCCTGCTCCCGACAAGAAGAAACCAACGGAGCCTTTCTACTTCAGCGTGAAAGTACCCGACGGCAACTTCCTTGTGCGGGTGGTGCTGGGCGGCAAGAAAGGCGGCAACACCACCGTGCGTGCTGAGGGTCGCCGCCTGCTGATGGATAACATTCTGACATCCAAAACAAAAGATACTCAGACCTTCGAGTTTTCCGTGAATAAGCGTTCCACCTTTATTGAAGAAGGAAAGAAAGTGAAAATCAAGGACCGCGAGAAGGACTATCTGGCTTGGGACGACCGGCTGACGCTGGAGTTCAACGGCCCGATGCCTGCCGTGAAAAGCATACACGTGGAGCCAGTAGATGTGCCTACCATCTACCTCTGTGGCAACAGCACCGTAGTTGACCAGAATAATGAGCCGTGGGCTTCCTGGGGACAGATGATAACCCGTTGGTTCGGCCCGGAGGTGGCTGTCAGCAACCACGCCGAGAGCGGCCTCACAGCCCGCACGTTCATCGGCTCCTTTCGTCTGGACAAGATTCTTACCACGCTGAAGAAGGGCGATTATGTCATCGTGGAGTTCGGCCATAATGACGAAAAGGAGAAACGGCCAGGCGACGGTGCGTGGTATCACTACCAGTACCAGTTGAAGATTTTCATTGACCAAGTGCGTGCAAAGGGGGCTGAGATTGTCTTTTGCACACCCACGCAACGCCGTGCCTTCGACAGCGACAACAAGACCATCAAGAACACCCACGGCGACTTCCCTGCCGCTATGAAGATGGTGGCCGAGAAGGAGAATGTTCCTCTCATCGACCTTAATGCAATGACAAAGACATTCTTCGAGACCCTGGGCTTCGAAGATTCCAAACGTGCTTTGGTGCATTATCCCGCAGAAATGTATGGCCGCAAGTTGGAAGACAACACTCACTTCAACCCATACGGGGCATACGAGGTGGCGAAGTGCGTGGTGATGGGTATGAAGCAACTCCGTCTGCCTGTCGTGCAATACCTTCGCCCGGACTGGCAGGACTTCGACCCCGCCCAGCCAGACGACTGGCGCACATTCCAATGGGCACCATCACGAATAGTTGAAAACATGAAGCCGGACGGCAACTAATCTTATGAAGAGACTTTATACAGTTATTTTATTCATATTCGCCGGCTTATCTTTGTTTGCACAGAATTGGCCGACTGTAACCACAGAAGCGAAGCCTGGCACTCGCTGGTGGTGGCTTGGCTCTGCTGTGGATAAGGAGAATTTGCGGTGGAACCTTGGCGAATATGCCAAGCACGGTATCGGTGCAGTGGAAATCACGCCGATTTACGGGGTGCAGGGCAACGATGCAAACAACATTCCCTATCTGAGCGACAAATGGATGGAGATGCTGCGCTATACGCAGGAGCAGTGCCAGCAGAATGGCATAGAACTCGATATGGCCACAGGCACGGGTTGGCCTTTTGGCGGCCCGTGGGTGCCAATAGAGGAAAGTGCCAGCCGCGCCATCTTTGTTGAGAAGACCATCGACAGCGAAGGTGTCTGGACTACCGTCAATGGAAACAAAGGCCTCCAACCTGACAATAAGAATACGAGTATCATCGACCTCTCACTTTCGGAGAAGGACGCAAAGAACGCCTTCCTCCAAAAGGTGATGCTTTACTCCGCTGACGGCAAGGCAACTGATGTGACTGCCAACGTCAAGGACGGCAAATTGCCATACACTTTGAAAGACAAGGCGGGTGCAAAAGTCATCGCTATTTATATTAAATATGGTGTGATGAAGGTGAAACGTGCCGCTCCTGGTGGTGAAGGCTTGGTCATCGACCACTTCGACCGCAAGGCTGTGGCCAACTACCTGAAACACATCGAGCAGGCCTTTGAGCGCACAAAGACCCCATATCCTCACACTTTCTTTAATGACAGTTACGAGGTGGAGGCAGCCACGTGGACACCTTCTCTCCTCAAGGAGTTTGAGAAACGGCGCGGCTACAAACTGGAGGAGCATCTGCCAGAACTGTTAGCCAATGACCCCAAAGTGTTAAGTGACTACAGGGAGACGCTGGGCGACCTGATTCTGGAAAACTTCACCGAGCAATGGACGGCATGGGCGCACAAGCATGGGGCCATCACCCGCAACCAGGCTCATGGCTCGCCCGCCAACCTCATCGACTGCTATGCCGCTGTGGATATTCCTGAGATTGAAGGGTTCGGCCTTTCCGAACTCGGTATTAAGGGCTTGCGCACCGACCCAGGCAAGACGCGCAAGAACGACAGCGACTATTCAATGTTCAAGTACGCCCCATCAGCTGCCCACGTTTGTGGCAAGCCCTACACCAGCAGCGAGACATTTACCTGGTTGACAGAGCATTTCCGCACGAGCCTTTCGCAGTTGAAGCCCGACCTCGATTTGATGTTTTGTGCCGGTGTGAACCACATTTTCTATCACGGCACATGCTATTCCCCCAAGGACGACGAGTGGCCAGGATGGAAGTTCTACGCCAGCATCGACATGAGTCCTACGAACAGCATTTGGCGTGACGCGCCTTACTTTATGGAGTATGTGGAGCGTTGCCAGAGTTTCCTGCAATGGGGCCAGCCCGATAACGATTTCCTCGTGCTATTGCCTGTGCGCGATGCCTGGAAGAAGCCGACGGGCAAACTGCTGATGCAGTTCAGCATCCACGCTATGGGCAAACTGATGCCAGAGTTCCGCGATGCCATTCTGGCCATCGACCGCGCTGGCTACGACTGCGACTACATCAGCGAGCGATTGTTGATGGGCACCACTTACAAGAATGGTATGCTGGAGACAAAGGCTGGCACCCGCTACAAAGGGTTGATTATTCCTGGTAGTAGCGAACTGCCTGAGAGCGTGAAAAAGCACATCGGCCAACTGAAGGCGCAAGGTGCCCATATCATGTATGGCATCAACGAGAAAGAAATGGCCCGTGCCGCCAAGCCTGAGCCGATGAAGACGCAATTGGGGCTGAAGGCCATCCGCCGCAAGAACGCCAACGGCTACCACTACTTTATCGCCAACCTGACTTCAAAGGACATATTTACTGGAGTCCTTTATCAGGAACTTGCCGTTCCTTTCAAGGATGCGCTTTGGTTCAATCCTCTCAATGGGGAAATTACCCGTGCAAAAATCGAGGATGGGAAATTACAGGTAGAACTGCGTAGTGGAGAGTCTATGATATTGCAGACCTTCAACGAGGTTTTGCCCATAAACTTGCCCTATCGCACTATACTCCCTTACTCTATCTGTGAAGCCACACCCGACGGCTTTGTGGAGCACGAAATTCACAAGGCGATAGAAGGCCCCTGGACGCTCTCCTTCATCGACGAGTCTCCCAAAGTGGGCAAGAGCTTTACTCTTGAAAACCTCCAAACATGGGAAACACTCGACGAGCAGACCGCCATCACCATGGGTACTGGCATCTACACCACTCACGTCAAACTTTCCAAGCGGGAGGCTGCTGGGGACTGGCTCATCGATTTGGGCGACGTGCGCGAATCGGCTCGCGTCTACATCAACGGCCAGTTCATCGGCTGCGCCTGGAGCGTGCCCTTTGTCCTCGACACCAAAGGAACATTGAAGACAGGCGATAACGAACTGCGCATCGAGGTGACCAACTTGCCCGCCAACCGCATTGCCGACCTTGACCGCAAGGGCGTGAAGTGGCGCAAGATGGAAGAAATCAACGTCGTGGACATCAATTACAAGAAGACGCTTTACGACCAGTGGCCCCTTGTCCCTAGTGGCCTTCATTCCAAAGTCAAACTTATCAAACAATAACAATAAAAACAAATCAAAGCTATGGCAGAACACACAAATCATCACCATCATCACCATCACAAGGAAGATGACGCTTCACGGTTCAAACGACTGAGCCTGCTATCCATCAAACGCCGTAAGATTATCAAGAAATGGGCATTCAGAATATTGTGCTGCCTGGCCATTATTATGGCTGTCCTTGTGGTGCTGGCCTACACATTTGGCTGATTTTGAATACAATGGTGAAAAAGAAATCCCGGTCATGCTTCTGGTATGACCGGGATTTCCTGTAGGTTGGGGTGGGGGATTACTCACCCTTGATGGCAGCCACGCCGGGCAGCACCTTACCCTCGATAGCCTCAAGCAGAGCACCGCCGCCGGTGGAGATGTAACTCACCTGGTCGGCAAGGCCAAACTTGTTGACGCAAGCAACTGAGTCGCCACCGCCAATGAGCGAGAAGGCTCCCTCGGCCGTAGCCTTTGCGATAGCCTCGCCGATAGCACGGCTTCCGGCTGTGAAAGCGTCGCACTCGAACACGCCGGCAGGACCATTCCACAGGATGGTCTTAGCACCCTTGATAGCCTCGGCAAAAGCCTTCTGGCTTGCAGGACCGGCATCCACGCCCTCGAAGCCCTCGGGAACGTCGTTGGCGGGGCAAGTGATAATCTCTGCGCCGGGCTTTACGGTCATTGTGCCGAAGTCGAGGCCGTTGGTGGCTGTGCAGTCGCTGCCCAGCACCAGCTCCACGCCGTTCTTCTTGGCCAGTTCCTCAACGCCAAGGGCCACATCGAGTTTGTCCAACTCAACGATGCTGTTGCCAATCTTGCCGTCGTGGGCCTTTGCAAAGGTGTAGGTCATACCACCGCAAAGGATGAGTTTGTCGACCTTGCCCAGCAGGTTCTCGATGATACCAATCTTCGAACTCACCTTCGAACCACCCATGATGGCCACGAAGGGGCGCTTGATGTTCGAGAGCACGTTGTCAACGGCGGTCACCTCTTTCTCCATCAGCAGGCCCAGCATCTTCGAGTCAGCATCGAAATAGTCGGCGATGACGGCAGTAGAGGCGTGCTTGCGGTGAGCGGTACCGAAGGCATCCATCACGTAGCAGTCGGCGTATGAAGCCAGCGTCTTTGCGAAGTCCTTCTGGCGGGCCTTCATTTCCTTCTTGGCAGCGTCGTAGGCGGGATCGGTCTTCTCGATGCCCACGGGCTTGCCTTCCTCCTCGGGATAGTAACGCAGGTTCTCAAGCAGCAGAGCCTCGCCCATCTTCAGGGCAGCAGCGGCTTCGGCGGCCTTTGCACAGTCGGGGGCGAAAGCGACAGGAGCGCCCAGGGCTTTCTCCACGGCCTCACGAATCTGGCCCAGCGACAGTTTGGGATTCACCTTGCCCTTGGGCTTGCCCATGTGGCTCATAATGATGACGGCGCCGCCATCGGCCAGAATCTTCTTCAGAGTGGGAAGAGCACCACGGATACGGGTGTCGTCAGTAATCTTGCCATTCTCGTCGAGGGGCACATTGAAGTCTACGCGCACAATTGCCTTTTTGCCGGCAAAGTTCATTTCGTTGATTGTCATAGTTCAAAAAGTGTTTAATAAATTATATATAATAGTGGTTTATGCGTGCAAAGTTACCATTTTTTTTTCTTAACCCTGCATTGCCGACGCTTAATTTATGTTTTTTTTGCGCATTGCTTTGTTTTTGTCAATTGCGCCGCCAACCTGTCTATGAGTTTGGTTCGTCCAAACCAGGAGTTTGGTTCGTCCTAACTGGTAGTTTGGTTCGTCCTAACTGGTAGTTTGGTTCGTCCAAACTTTTTGACTGCATTTTTAACTAAAATAAACACGCTGGATGTTGAACTTTTTGGAAAAAAATTAGTAACTTTGCACCCCGTAAGGTTGACCGAAATGGAAAACTTTTCTTCCGATGTAATCGGGAAAGTTGTCCAAAACGTGCAACAATTTACTTAACGAAGAAAGTGAAAACTACTTAAAATCAAAACGATAAAATGGAAATTAAAAACTTTACCATCACCAAACGAGACGGTACAAAAGACCGTTTTTCTCTTGACAAAATCATGAATGCCATCGTCAAGGCATTCGAGAGTGTGGACGAACCTTCCGACTTGGGAACCATCTCGAAGATTATAAGCCACCTCAACATGCACGATGACATCAAGGTGGAAGACATTCAGAACCAAGTGGAGGAGGCCCTTATGCGCGAGGGGTTCTATCGCGTGGCCAAGTCGTTCATCCTCTACCGCCAAGAGCACAGCGAAGACCGCGAGACGTTGGAGAAGATGCTGTTCCTCTCTGACTACATGAAGAGCGTGAACGCCGCCACCGGCTCGAAGTACGACGCCAATGCCAACGTGGAGCACAAGAACATTGCCACGCTGATCGGTGAACTGCCGAAGTCGAACTTCATCCGGTTGAACCGCCGCCTGCTCACCGACCGTATCAAGAAAATGTATGGCAAGCAGTTGGCCGATGAATACATCGACATGCTGACACACCACTTTATATATAAGAACGACGAGACGAGCCTGGCCAACTATTGCGCCTCCATCACAATGTACCCTTGGCTCATAGGCGGCACGAAGTCTATTGGCGGCAACTCGACGGCTCCCACCAACCTTAAATCGTTCTGCGGCGGCTTTGTCAATATGGTGTTCATGGTCTCGTCGATGCTCTCTGGCGCCTGCGCCACGCCTGAGTTCCTCATGTATATGAACTATTTCCTGGGTCTGGAGTTCGGCAAGGACTACTGGCAGCGGCCAGACGAGCAGGTGGACCTCTCGTTGAAGAAGCGCACAATGGACAAGGTCATCACCGACTGCTTTGAGCAGATTGTCTACACGCTCAACCAGCCGACCGGCGCCCGCAACTACCAGGCTGTGTTCTGGAATGTGGCCTACTACGACAAATACTATTTCGAAAGCATCTTTGGCGAGTTCTATTTTCCCAACGGCGAAAAGCCCGACTGGAACGGCCTTTCCTGGCTGCAGAAGCGCTTTATGAAGTGGTTCAACAAGGAGCGCACCAAGACGCTGCTGACGTTCCCCGTTGAGACGATGGCGCTGCTGACCGACAAAAACGGCGAATGTCTGGACAAGGAGTGGGGCGACTTCACGGCAGAGATGTATAGCGAGGTTCATTCCTTCTTCACTTATATGAGTGACAATGCT
>JAGCZA010000140.1 GCA_017960525.1 Prevotella sp. | reverse complement strand
GCCAACAAGATAAAGGAGAAGTTGGACTCGCGCTTCGACGAGGCCTTGAGCCAGCTTCAGGAATATCAGCCAGCCCAGATTGGAGGACTCCAGAAACAAAGCGTGCAACTCAGCGCCGATGCCGATGGTGCCACGCTGCTTCTTAACGATATGGCCGTGCCCTACGCCTCGTTCAACGGCTACCTCTTCGCTCCTGTGACGCTGGAGGCGAGGACGCCCGCCGGCTACACCTTTACAGGATGGAAGAAGGGCGGTGCAGCACTCACCGCGATTTCCGATTACGCTTCACGTTGGCGCTACTTCGACGACGGAGAGGCCGCCAATGGCTGGCAGACTGCCGGCTTCGACGACAGCAGTTGGAAGGTGGGGCAGGCTCCGTTAGGCTATGCCATGGACGGCATCGCCACCACCGTCAGCTATGGCGGCAACAGCCAGCAGAAGTATCCCACAACCTATTTCCGGCAGAGCGTGAGCCTGACCAAGGCTCCTGCCGCAAACGACAGCTTCGTCCTCAACTATCAGGTGGACGATGGCTGTGTGGTCTATGTCAATGGGCAGGAGGCCGGTCGAGTGAATATGCCACAAGGTGACGTGAACTACGACACATTCTCAGAGACCTACGCCGGCAGCACACCGTTGGAGGGCACCCTTGAACTGCCGGCTTCGCTGTTCCATAAAGGCAGCAATGTGGTGGCAGTAGAAGTCCACAACACAAGCTACACTTCGAGCGACCTCTATTGGGCTGCCCAGCTCCAGACTACTGTCAGCGATGTTGGGGAGGAATACGTGTCCTTCGAGCCGGTCATCAGCCTGCCCGCCGACGCGAAAGTCTCGCTTGTGGCCACGTTCAAGCCCATGAGCGAGGAAGAGCGTATCATCAGCTATACCCTGCCCGTGCGCATCAACGAGGTGAGTGCCGCCAACGGCATTTACGTCAATGAGTACTTCAAACACGGCGACTGGGTGGAACTGTACAACACCACCGACCACCCCATCGACGTGAGGGGAATGTATCTCTCCGACAACCCGAATAAGCTCAAGAAATACCAGATAGCCAGTCCTCTCACTACTGATGGAGGGGATTTGCAATCCCCGACCGTCATCCCCGCCCACGGCTACCTCGTCATCTGGTGCGACAAGCTCGTTCCGCTGACGCAGTTTCACACCTCGTTCAAGCTCGCTGCCGAGGGCGGTGACGTGCTGCTGACGGCTATCGACGAGTCGTGGGGCGACCGCCTGACCTACACTATGATGACCGATGACCAGACCGCAGGCCGCTATCCTGATGGTACCGACGATGTCTATATGATGAACATCCCCACCATCGGCAAAGCGAACATCACCTCGAGCTATGTCACTTTTGTGGAACAGGAGAATCCTGTCGTGACGGGAATCAGCGATATAGCCGCTGCCAACAGTTTGCAAGTGCGTTATGCCAATGGGCGCTTGGTGGTGGAAATCAATGCTGACGCTGACATACGTGTCAGCGTGGCGAACCTGTCGGGTCAGAATGTGCTGGCTACTACGTCGTGTGTCAGCGGCGGGCGTGCTGACGTGGGTGTCAGTCAGTTGCGAAGCGGCATCTACGTGGCCATCGTCAGCGACAACAAGGGCAACAAGGCCGCCTGCAAGTTTGTGATAAACTAAGTCGTCACAGAGAAAACGCTCCAAACTTTTTGTCGGCTCGCGTAATTTTGCAGCAAACTTTATCGGATTAGACGAAAACAAATATGGATAATAACAATACTGACCCTACCCCCAGCCCCTCCCCTACAAGGGAGCGGCTATTGCCGACTGTATGTGCAGCAACTCCCCTCCCATCTTGTGGGGCACTCTCTTATACTCCCCTCCCTTGTAGGGGAAGGGCCGGGTAATGCAATTTTATTTTTTCGCCCTTTCCGTAAACAGCTGGCGCCATTGCTCCATGATGCGCTCTTTTGAGTAGATGGCCATGTGCTGTTTGGCCTGGCGGCCTAACTGGCGGCGCAGGGGGGCATCGTCCATCAAGAGGCAGACCTTTTCGGCGAAGGCGGGGATGTCGCCGTCGTTCACCAAGTAGCCGTCCTTGCCGTCGTTGATGATGTAGCGCGGGCCGCTGGGGCAGTTGAACGACACGCAGGGCAGGCCGCAGCCCATCGCCTCTTGGAGCACCACGGGGAAGCCCTCGAAACGCGAGGTGAGCACGCAGAGGGAGCTGGTCATATACTCGTGCTCCATATCCTTGGTGGGTGGCATAAAGCGCACCTGCCGCTCCAGTCCGTACTCCTTGACTTTCGCCTTTAGTTCATCGAGCATCGCTCCTGTGCAGAACATTCGCAGCGTCCAGTCAGGGTGGTGCTGTGCCACTATCTGCCACACCTCTATGAGACGGTCGGGAGCTTTCTCATACTCGGCCCGCCCCACGTAAATGACACTTTTGGCCGTCAGCGGATTCTCCTCCTTGGGGTAGTACTGCACGGCGTTGTTGATGACCTTTACCGGCCTGACGGGCCGCCAAAGTTCTTCCTCCAGCGTGTTGAGCACCACCACCTCGTCGAACTTTCTGGCCGAGGCGTTCAGCTGGTGCTCAATATAGTTGGCAAGCAATTTGTACACCCCGCCCTTGAGCCGCAGATTGGGCAGGGCGCGGATGTTCTTCTTTGTCGTGTGAACTTCGGCGATGGCGGTCTTGGCATATCGCTTGAACAGCCCCACCAGCTTGGCATCGCGGCTGAAGGTCGACACCACCACGTCGGGCCGCAGCTCGGCCAGCTTCTGCTCCATTGCTTTCCTATAACGGCGCATCAGGCGCAGATAAACTGCCAGCCGCCGGAGCGGCCCATACTGGTATTGCTGGAAGAAGTTGATGTCCAGGTCCTCCAGATGGACCCGCTCCGACAGCGGGAAGAACGGTTCGAGGCCGTTTTGCGAGTCGGTGATGAGGTAGACCTCCCAGCCCCACTCGGTGGCCATATAGTTGGCCTTGCTGATGATGATCTTATCGGCTCCGCCAATGTTGATGAATGCCGGATAGATATAGGCTATCTTCATGCGTCGTAGAAGCCTGGCTGCTTGTATGGGATGCCCAGCTCGCGGTCGACGGTGGCGAGGATGCCCTGCACCTGTCCGAGTGCGAACATGCGGCCCAGTAGCGTGTAGCCGGCGTTGTGGCCGTGGCTCGACTCGTCGAAGACGCCGCCTGGCTCGTCGGTGAAGGTCATACCGTGGTCGACGCGCATCGGCAGTTCGGGATTCTCCTGCTCGAAGATGCGGCAGAGTTCGATGAGGTCGGCACGTCCGCCCAAGTGCGAGGCTTCGGTGAAGTCGCCGTTGGGGAAGATGTGGCACGAGCGCAGGTGGACGAAATGGGTGCGCGGGGCGAACTTCTTGGCCAGGTCCACCACGTTGTTATAGGCTCCTGCCGAGAGGCTGCCGGCGCAGAACGTCAGGCCGTTGTGCTTGTTGGGCACGGCGTCGAGGAACCACTGGATATCCTCCTCGGTACGGACGATGCGGGGCAGACCGAGAATCTCGATGGGCGGGTCGTCGGGGTGCACGCACATGTTCATGCCGCACTCCTCACACGTGGGCATGATGGCCTCGAGGAAGTACTTCATGTTCTGGCGCAACTGGGCCTTGTCGATGCCCTTGTAGAGGTCGAGGAACTCGCGGAACTTCTGCACGGGAGCCTCGTCGTTTTCCGAGAAGTTGCCGCTGACGAAGCCCTGCGTCTTGATGACGATGTTCTCCACCAGTTTGTGGTCTTTCTCCGGCGTCATCGTCTTGGCCAGTTCGTCGCACTCGGCCAGCACGTTGCGGCCCTCGCCCCAGCCTTCGGGGAACTTGAAGGCGGCCCACTCCTCGCGGGCACCCGGGCGCTTCAGTATATAGATGTCGAAGTAGGCAAACTCGGCATAGTTGAAGTACAGATTGGTGGCACCGTTGGGGTTGTTGTGGAACAGGTCGGTGCGTGCCCAGTCGAGCACTGGCATAAAGTTGTAGCAGATGCAGTGGATGCCTTCTGCCGAGAGGTTGCGCAGGCTCTCTTTGTAGACCTCAATCTGCTCGTCGCGGTCGGGGCCGCCGTACTTGATGGTCTCGACCACGGGCAGGCTCTCGACCACGCTCCAGCGCATGCCGTAACTTTCGATGTATTCGCGCAGGTCGCGAATCTTCTCGCGGGTCCACACCTGTCCCAGGGGCACATCGTGCAGGGCGGTGACGATGCCCTCAACGCCTATTTGTCTCAGTTGTGCAAGGGTAATTTTGTCCTTCTTGCCAAACCATCTCCAAGTTCTTTCCATAATTTCTTTTTGTTTTGGATTATTATTGTTTTCAATATTCGGTCTTGTCGGCCTTTTCGCTCCACAGACGGAAGGAACTCAGGGCCTCGTCGCGCAGCAACGGCACAATGGGTACGGTACGCTCGTCCAATGGGCGGTCCAGTTCTTCGTAGATAAAGTCGTCGGCAAACTGTATGTCGCGTGCATCCTTGCGGGTGTTGCCATAGAAGATGCGCGAGATGCGTGCCCAGTAGATGGCGCCGAGGCACATGGGGCACGGCTCGCACGAGGTGTAGATGGTGCATCCCGACAGGTCGAAGGTTCCCAGTTTCTGGCAGGCCTGGCGTATGGTGTTCACTTCGGCGTGCGCAGTGGGGTCGTTGTCCAGCGTGACGCTGTTGCTACTGCCGGCAATGATTTCTCCGTCTTTCACGATGACGGCGCCGAAGGGGCCGCCTCCGTTCTTCACGCTTTCACTGGCCAGCCGAATGGCCTCACGCATAAATTGCTTGTCTTGTTCGTTAATCATATCGGTTCTTCTTTTAGATTATTGTCGTTTTCTGACCGCAAAGATACAAATAGTTTTCCTATCAGCCAACTTTTCCCCCGATATTTTTTGTTTCTTCTGCGGAAATGAATACCTTTGCACCCGTAAACGGTCAGATATATGCCGAAGAACGACAAATACAGCGACATACTCAAGCGCCATTGGGGGTACGACGACTTCCGGGGCATCCAGCGCGACATCATCGAGTCGATAGGCGCAGGCCGCGACACGCTGGGGCTGATGCCCACGGGCGGCGGAAAGAGCATCACCTTCCAGGTGCCCGCATTGGCGCAGGAGGGCGTCTGCATCGTCGTCACGCCCCTCATCGCTCTGATGAAGGACCAGGTGGGAGCCTTGCGCCGCCGACGCATCAAGGCTGCCGCCATCTACTCCGGGATGAGCCACGACGACATTGTGCAGACGCTGGAAAACGCCGTTTTCGGGGCCGTCAAACTGCTCTACGTCTCGCCGGAGCGCCTGGGTTCGGAGTTGTTCCAGAAGAAACTGGGGCATATGAAAGTCTGCTTCATCTGCGTCGACGAGGCCCATTGCATCAGCCAGTGGGGTTACGATTTCCGCCCGTCCTATCTGCAGATTTCCGCCATCAGGCGCCTGTTGCCGGGCGTGCCTGTGCTGGCGCTGACGGCGACCGCCACGCCCGCCGTGGTGACCGACATCCAGGAGAAGTTGAGCGTGAAGGAGAACAACTTCCGCCTGTTCCGTATGAGTTTCGAGCGGAAGAACCTGACGTATGTCGTGCGCCACGCCGCCGACAAGCGCGAACAACTGCTCCACATCCTGCGCAGCGTGGCGGGGCCGGCCATCATCTACGCCCGCAGCCGCCAGCGCACCAAGGAAGTGGCCGAAATGCTCACTGCCGAGGGCTTCAGCGCCACCTATTTCCACGCCGGACTGGACAACGCCGAGAAGGATATCCGCCAGAAGGGCTGGCAGGCCGACCAGACGCGTATCATCGTGGCTACCAACGCCTTCGGCATGGGCATCGACAAGCCCGACGTCAGGCTGGTCATACACATCGACTGCCCCGACAGCATCGAGGCCTATTTCCAGGAGGCAGGACGGGCAGGACGCGACGGACAGCGTTCTTACGCCGTGCTGCTCTTCAACGGCAGCGACGAGCAGAAACTGTGGAAGCGTATAGATGACAATTTCCCGGAGAAAGACTATATCCGACAGGTCTACGACCATCTGGCCTACTTCTACCAGATTGGCGTAGGCTCCGGCTACAACGCCGTTTTCGAGTTCCCCATCGACAAGTTCTGCCGCAACTTCCGCCATTTCCCCATCCGCGTGGAGTCGGCCTTGAAGATTCTCCACCGTGCCGGATACATTGAGTATATGGAGGAAGAGGAGAGCCAGGCCCGCCTGCGTTTCTCGCTGGAGCGCGACGACCTGTACCGCCTGAAGGGCAACTCGCCTGTAGAGGACAAGATGATTGTGGCCCTACTGCGCAATTATAGTGGACTGTTCAGCGATTTCGGCTACATCGACGAGGCTTTCCTGGCACAACAGACCGACCTGAAGGTGCACGAGGTCTACCTGACGCTGAAGTCGCTCGCACAGAAGCGCATCGTCCAGTTCATTCCGCAGAAGAAGACGCCCTATATACGTTATATGCAACGGCGCGAGGACTCGGAGCACCTGCTTTTCCCGCCCGCTGTCTACGACGACCTGAAACAGCGGTTCGCAGAGCGCATTGAGGCGATGCTCGACTATGCCACCGACGGCCAGCATTGCCGCAGTCGCCAGTTGCTCCGCTATTTCGGCGAGGTGTCCGCCCACGATTGCGGTCACTGTGACGTGTGCCTCCAGCACAACGGCGGGGACAATGCGAAAGACGCAATTGCCGAAGCCAAGGAAAAAATCACCCAATTGCTGGCCGACGGCAGGCAGCACCACTTGGACGAACTCCACCAGATGATCCTGCCCTACGAGTCCATCGAGGCCGCCCTGCGCTGGCTCGTCGACGAAGAGGCCATCATCTACGACGAGGGCTTTATCTCATTACCCTCGAACCGCTGACTGCAAACAAAAAGGCAGTATGGCGCCAAAAAACTTAAAACAATGCCTTTGTTTTATCAAACATTGCCTTTGTTTTATCAAACATTGGCTTTGTTTTAACATCCATTGGCGTTGTTTTAACTTTGCCTTCCATCACCTCCGCCAACTGGCCGCAGATTTCTTCCAAAAAGATGCGGTCAGTTTCGTCAAAAGTGGCGAGGTGTTGGCTGTCAATGTCCAGCACGGCCAGCACGGTGCCGTCAGCCGACTTCACGGGAACCACAATCTCCGAGCGCGACAGGCTGCTGCACGCGATATGGCAGGGGAACTGCTCCACATCGGGCACAACTACACTCTCTCCACGCGCCCACGCCGTTCCGCAGACGCCGCGCCCGTAAGGGATGCGATAGCAAGCCACAGGACCTTGGAACGGCCCCAGCCACAGTTCGTCGCCCACCACGCGGTAGAAGCCCGTCCAAAGGAACCCCATCGTCTGGTGAATGGCGGCTGCCACATTGGCCATTACCCCAATGTCATCAGTCTCTCCCTCCGCCAACCCCTTCACCTGGCTGACCAGCAGCCGATAACTCTCCACTTTCTTCTTTTCCATATCCTCACAAAATTAAATTCTGGCTGCAAAGTTACAAAAAACGAGTGAAACCCCAAATTTATTTGAACTTTTCCGAGTGTAATGTAAGAGGGAAACTTCACCAGACAGGTGAAGGATTTGGCCTGTAAGTTGAAAAAAGCGAGTGAATAATTGGCAATGCATTTGGAGGATTCAAAAGAAATAATTACCTTTGCAGCGTAGAATGGAGAATAACTAAAAAACAAATAGTATGAACAACTTGAAAGTTAGACTGGCGGTGATGAACTTCTTGGAGTTCGCCGTCTGGGGCGCCTACCTCACGTGTATGGGTAACTATCTGGGAAAGGCTGGTCTTGGCGAGAACATCGCCTGGTTCTATGCCATCCAGGGCATCGTGTCAATTTTTATGCCCACGCTGATGGGTATTGTGGCAGACAAATGGATTCAGCCCCAGCGTTTGCTGGGCCTTTGCCATCTGGCGGCTGGAGCGTTTATGATTGGCTGCTGGTGGATGGGCTATTCTGCCGAGATGGCTTCTACGTATGAGTATGTGCGCGACACGGCGGGCAATGTCGTTGAACTGAACCCCATTAACGTGGTTTATCCCGACAAGACACTGTTCATCGCCCTTTATTCTTTGAGTGTGGCTTTCTTTATGCCGACAATTGCTTTGGCCAACACAACGGCTTTCTCTATTCTCAAGAATAATGGGATGGACACGGTGAAAGACTTTCCTCCCATCCGCGTGCTGGGCACTATCGGCTTTATTGCCACGATGTGGTTCGTCAACTGCGCTGTATGGGATAGCGGCTCGTTCAGTATGACGCTTGAGAAGCATCTGCTGAAGTTCCAGTTCACTTCGATGCAGTTCCTGGTTTCAGGTCTGTTGAGCGTCGTCCTGTTTGTCTATTGCCTGACGCTTCCTGCCTGCAAACTGGTGAAGAAGGAGAGCGCCTCGCTGATGGACACGCTGGGATTGAGCGCCTTCAAACTGTTCAAGACGAAGAAAATGGCCCTGTTCTTTATCTTCTCTGCTTTGCTGGGTATGTGCTTGCAAGTGACAAATGGGTATGCCGGGCCGTTTATCAGTCATTTCCAGGGCGATGCCGACCCGACGGTTGCCAACTCGTTTGCGGCTACTAACGCCACGCTCCTGTCGTCTATCTCACAAATCAGCGAAGCACTCTGCATCCTGATGATTCCGTTCTTCCTGAAGCGTTTCGGCATCAAGGTGGTTATGCTGATGTCGATGTTTGCGTGGGTGTTCCGTTTCGGCCTTTTTGGCGTGGGCAATCCGGCTATGCCTGGCGTACTGCTCTTCATCCTGTCGTGCATCGTCTATGGCGTGGCCTTCGATTTCTTCAATGTCTCTGGCGGTATCTTCGTTGACCAGGAGTGCGACTCGTCCATCAAGGCTTCTGCCCAGGGCCTGTTTATGATGATGACAAACGGCATAGGGGCTACTGTGGGCACGTTGGCCGCTGGTGAGATTATCAACAACTTCTGCCATTGGGAGAACGACTTCCTGGTGGGTGAGTGGCAGACCTGCTGGTTCATCTTTGCCGCCTTCGCCCTTGCGGTAGGTGTGTCCTTCGCCCTGCTGTTCAATCCTGAAAAGAAACGGACGTGAAATTGAGGAACAGAGAATAGTTTGAAACTTTTGCAGCCCATAATGAAGAAAGACCTCTATATCATCAGCGGGTGTAATGGGGCCGGTAAGACCACGGCCTCCTACACTGTACTGCCAGAGATTCTGGAGTGCCGTGAGTTTGTCAATGCTGACGAGATTGCGCGAGGTCTGTCGCCCTTCTGTCCTCAGGGTGTGGCCATAGAGGCAGGACGACTGATGCTGCAGCGCATAGAGGATTTACTGGCCCGTGAAGAGACGTTCTCTATTGAGACCACGTTGGCTACACGCTCATATCTCAATCTCGTTAGACGGGCGCAGGCGAAAAGTTACCGCGTGAGCCTGCTCTACTTTTGGTTGAGCAGCCCAGAACTGGCACAGAGGCGGGTGGCAGAGCGTGTCAGCAAGGGTGGGCACGACATCCCTGTAGATATTATTACAAGGCGGTACAAGTCAGGCATCAACAATCTTTTCAGGCTGTTTATGCCCGTAGTCGATTATTGGGCAATCTTTGACAATAGTGAGACGCCTCGCCGCACTGTGGCTACAGGAGGAAACGAGAGTAAGACTGAGGTTATGGAAAACGAATTGTTTACGAAAATAAAGGCTTATGTCAAATAAGGAAATAAAGGCTTTTACCCAAAAACTGGAGGCTGGGCTGAAATTGGCAGAGAAACGTATGCTGGAGGAAAAGGCCCTACGGAATGAAACCGTGGTGGTTTCCACTGGCGGTGGTGAGATTCAATATATTCCGGCAAAGGAGGTGCTGGCAAAGTTCTGATGAGCGAGGAGTTTGACATACGCACAGAGCAGATGGGCAGTGCGGGCGAGAAGGAGTTTGAGAATGCTTTGCGCCCGCTGAACTTCGGCGACTTCAGCGGCCAGAAGAAGGTGGTGGAGAACCTGGAGGTCTTCGTCGAGGCTGCCAAATATCGTGGCGAACCGCTCGATCACACCCTGCTCCACGGCCCGCCGGGACTTGGGAAGACCACGCTCTCGAACATTATCGCCAACGAGCTGGGCGTGGGGTTCAAGATAACCAGCGGCCCCGTGCTCGACAAACCTGGCGACCTGGCCGGTATACTCACCTCGCTGGAGCCACGCGACGTGCTCTTCATCGACGAGATTCACCGTCTGTCGCCCGTCGTCGAGGAGTATCTTTACTCGGCTATGGAGGATTACCGCATCGACATTATGATAGACAAAGGGCCGTCGGCACGCAGCATCCAGATAGACCTCAACCCCTTCACGCTCGTGGGGGCCACCACGCGCAGCGGACTGCTCACGGCACCGCTCCGCGCACGCTTCGGCATCAATATGCACTTGGAATACTACGACCCGGAGACACTCTCGAAGATTATCACCCGCTCGGCTGCCATCCTGCGTGTGCCCATCAGCAGCGAGGCGTCGATGGAGATTGCCGGGCGCTCACGTGGCACGCCACGAATTGCCAACGCCCTGTTGCGCCGTGTGCGCGATTTCGCCCAGGTGAAGGGCACGGGCCGCATCGATACCGACATTTCGCGCATCGCCCTGTCTGCCCTCAACATTGACAAATACGGACTGGACGAGATAGACAACAAGATTTTGCTCACCATCATCGACAAGTTCAAGGGCGGCCCTGTCGGAGTGACCACTATCGCCACCGCCATCGGCGAGGACAGCGGCACCCTGGAGGAAGTCTACGAGCCGTTCCTCATTATGGAGGGATTCATCAAGCGCACGCCGCGTGGCCGCATGGCTACCGAACTGGCCTACAAGCACTTCGGACGTAACCCCTACAGCGGAAACGTCATGCAGCCAGACCTCTTCGGGTAATACCTTTTAACAGATTTCGCAAATGAAAGAGAACGAGAGAACTGGCATTTTCGTCGGAAGTTTCAACCCCTTTACGATTGGCCACCTGTCAGTGGTGAAGCGGGCCTTGCCGCTGTTCGACAGACTGGTCATCGGCGTGGTGGGGCAGCAACAGCAAAAGCCAGGCCAGCCGTCGGCAACGGAAAGGGTGGAAGCCATCAAGGCCGTTTTTCACGATGAGGAAAAGGTGGAGGTGAAGCCCTACTATGGCCTGGCCATCGACTTCGCCCGCGAAGAAAACGCCCATTTCATTGTGAAAGGTGTCCGCTCGGTCAAGGACTTTGAGTACGAGCGCGAGCAGGCCGACATCAACCGCCAGATTTCCAACGGCGAGGTGGAGACCGTTCTGCTCTATGCCGAACCCCATCTGAGCAGCATTTCCTCCTCGATGGTGCGCGAACTGCAGCATTACGGCCTCGACGTCACCCCCTTCCTGCCTTCCTCCCAGCAGTAAACCGTGCTCCGCTTACGGGTGCAAAAGGTTCCTGACCGTCTTTATCAACTCTGGTGAAGGCTGGGGCTGACCCTTTACGGGCACCAGATACCAGCGGACAGTCCAACTGAGTTGTTCGTGAGGCTTGAGCGTGGTGTAGGCACCCTGGCTCTCCAGTTCGATGTAGGTCTTTCCGCGGTTTACATAAACCTGGATTTCGGCTTCGCCAGGGGCGGGCTGTGCTGGCTTCAAGTCGTCGAAAACCTTCAGGAGCAGCAGACCGTTGTTACAATAGGCGAGCCAGCCCTTGCCGTCGGCATTGATTTTGCGGTTTTCGCCAGTTTCGTCAGGCTGGTACCACACAGCACCGTGCTCCGCCTTGAACGACATCAGGTTGGCGGGCGTGATACCGTCAAGGGGTGCGTCGAAGAAGATGACGCCACCTTCGTTGGCCACGCGGGTGATTTCCCAGGGAGCCACCTGGCGCGTTTCATCGCTCTCATTGATAATGGAATAGGTGACGACGATGGCATTGTCCTTCTGGTCGATGGCAAATGCCTTGCGGACACGGTACTTCAGTTTCTGCGACACCTCGCTGGTCATAATGAGGCGACCGTCCTGCTCCTCCATCTGATAGATTCCCTTGTCGAACTCCTGAACTGGCGGCCAGTTCCACTCCTTCTGCGGACTTGTCCAGAAGGTGCTGCCGAAGGATTCTGGTGCCGTCTGTTGCGAAATGACCTCCTGTCCCTTGTATTTCAGCGACATAATCTTGCCGCCCTTCGTGGGGTAAACGGTCATCGTGACATCGCCCACCTTGATTTTCTTGCTGCTCTGCTGGGCGCGGAAGTCATCAAGTTGCTGGAAGCAGTGCTTGTCGATAATCTGGGCCAGGCGGCGGTCGTGGTTGTGGCGGATTTTGCACTCATAGTTGAAGTCCATCAGTTCGCCGTTCTCCTTCGTATAGGGCTGCCACGTGGGCAGGCCGTCGATGTTCGGATTGCCGTTGTGGGCGAATTGTGCCCATACGCTGCTCATCGTGTCGGCCAGTCGCTGGTCGGCCTCAGTGGGGTGGGGCAGTTCGTTGCCTGCGTGGTGGAGCGTGTTGAAGCAGAATTTCAGTTCGTGGCCGTGTACGCTGCCCTTGTTCACGGGCGACCGCCAGGTGAACATATACATATAGGTTGGAGCCTGGCGCGTCTCGCTGATGGCATCGGCGGTGATGATGGTTTTCGGTCGGAAAAGCCAGTCGATGCTTAACAAGTCTTGCGGCGAGTGGTCGGGATAAGCCTCGGCAAAGGCTGCGAGGTAGCCGTTGGCATCGAAGCCGAAGGTCCTGAACAGTTCGCGGCGGGCCTCGTCCTGCGTCATCTGCTGGTCGTAGCGCAGGCGTTGCAACTCGTTGAACGTGGTGCCGATGAGGATGGGCACGTGGTTGGAGATGTCAGCAAAACCGTCCTGGAAAGGCTGTTGCAGCAAAACCTCGCCGTCGGGTGTCGGGCCGAAGCCCCACATCATCGGCGTGCCGGGCTTGCGGGTGCCGATGCTGGCAGCCATCGCCCGCTGGCCGGCGGCGTAGAGCGTGTCGTAAGGGACTTTGTTGATGTTGTCAATATGTGCGGCATCGATGTGCAGTTCCTTCAGCACGGCCTGGCCCAGTTCCTCGGTCATCTGCTTGGTGTTCACATTGAGGATGGTGCCGCTCATAATGATGGCCTTATGGAACAATCCTTTCGCCTGCGGCATACAGAGCAGGGTGCCCACCTTGCCGCCGCCGCCCGACTCGCCGAAGATGGTGACGTTGTCAGGGTCGCCGCCAAACTGCCGGATGTTTTTCTGCACCCATTGCAGCGCCTGCACCACGTCGAGCATACCCACATTGCCGGAGAACTTGTATTTGCTCCCCGCCCCTGAACACGCCGAGAGGTCGAGGAATCCCAGGATGTTCAGCCGATGGTTCACACTCACCACCACCACATCCTTCTTGGCCAGTTGCATGCCCGGGTTCCACGCCGAAGTGCCTGAGTCGAACCCACCGCCGTGCAGCCAGACCATCACAGGCTTTAATTTGTTCAATGGTGAATGGTCAATGTTCAATGGCGAGGTCGTCCACACGTTCAGCACGCAGCACTGTTCCGACATCTCTGCCTCGCTCAACTTCCGTCCCCAAGTGTTCTGCATTGCCTGGGGACCCCAGTGGTCGCACACGCGGACGTTGTTCCACTTGTCGACAGGCTTTGGCGGCAGAAACCGCTCCACCTTGGCGTATGGGATGCCTAAAAAGCCAATCGACCCTTCCTGGTCGATGCCCTTTACCAGTCCCGACTCCGTTTTGACCACCATTGGGTCTTTCTGCGCCATGCCTGCCAATGCAGGCAGCACGGCCAGCACGAATATTATCATTCTCTTCATTGTTCCAAATTTGACAATTATCTACAAAAACTCCAACATGTTCTGACCGTTATTTGGCGGTAGCCGTCCGCTGCCTCTCCGTCTCTTCGCGCCTGGCCTTGTAGAAGCGGTCCACGAAGTCGATTTTGTCGCGGTTGGGCACCGTGATGAGCGAGGCACCGTTGCTGAACTGCATCGTGGTGGGCTTGCTCTCGTCGAATGTCGGCCAGTAGGGCAGGCCCTTGCCGTTGGGGTTGCCCGTCTTGGCGAAGTTCACCCAGTACTGCTGCAGTATTTCGGCGACGGCGGCCTCATGGGGGAACTTGTCTGGCTGTGAGAGGAACTCGTTGTTCAGATACATGATGTCGTCGGCGTGGGCCACGCCCTTGCGGCGCGGATCCTGTGAGAAGCTGCGCGTGGAGGGCTGGGCGAGGAAGGCTGCGTAGGCGGCGCTCTTGCCTGTCCTGCTCTGCAGGCTCAGCCAGGCGAAGGACGGCCAGGCGAAGCCCATGTCGCGGAAAGCGTCGCCGTTGCCGTGCCAGGCCTCGTCGTCGGAATTGCCGGGATAGACCTTCAGGGCCTCGTCGGCAAAGTCGCCAAAGACCTGGCGTGCCAATTTCTGATAGTCCTCGGCCTTGATGTTGGGGGAAGAGAAGAGGGCGCCCTCGTCTCTGTTGGTCATCGCGATGACGGGCACGTCGTTGTACTCGCCGCGCTCATAGAGACGATACTGGTCGTCGCGGATGACATAGCCGTCGACGCAGGGCCAGAAGCCGGCGAAGCCCACGTCGCCGTCGCAGAGTTCCATTGCCGTCATCTTGCGCATCTGCTTGATGTTCTTCTTCTTCAGATGCTTTTGGAAGGCGAGACCCTGCTGCTCGGCACCCTTCTGCGAGGCATCGAGGCCAAAGCTGCGCGGCTGGTCGCTCCACGGGGCGAACGAGCCGCCGCTATGGCTGATGGCGGCGCGAAAGAGTCCTTTGGCCAAGGGCGAGCCACAGAGCATGCTGCAGCTGATGGCGCCTGCCGACTCGCCGAAAATGGTCACCTTCGAGGGGTCGCCGCCGAAGTTCTGGATGTTGCGCTGCACCCACTGCAGGGCATAGATTTGGTCGAGCAGGCCGTAGTTGCCTGAATGGCCGTCGGGCGACTCCTTCGTGAGTTCCGGGTGCGCCATAAAGCCCAGGGCGCCTGTGCGGTACTCGATGCTGACGATGACGACGCCGCGACGGGCAAGGCTCGTCCACAGGTCGCCGCCGTACCACTCTGTCTGGAAACCGCCACCGTGAATCCACGCCATCACGGGGAGCCTGTCGGCAGCCGACTTGGCGGGTGTGGCAATGCCGAGATACAGGCAGTCCTCGCTCATCATGTCGGCAGTGCGGCCGGGCCGTGTGGGCTGTGGCGGCAGAGGACCGAACTTGTCGCACTTCCTGACGCCCTCCCAGGCCTTGGCGGGCTGTGGCGCCTTCCAGCGCAGATCGCCCACAGGCGGTGCGGCGTAAGGGATGGCCCGATAGACCGCAAGGTCTGAGCCATCAAGGATTCCTTCAACTTCGCCCGTTTCCACGTGCGTCTTCAACAATGGCTGGCCCTGCACGTCTACAGCCAAGGCCAGCAGTCCTAAGACTAATAAACAAATACACTTTCTCATAATCAATGCAGTTTATTATCACGCGCAAAGATACAAACTTTATTCGGAACGACAAAGGAAAACGTGCAAAATCAGCAAATAATTCTGAAAAGCAAGCGATTTGCCGCAGTGTACTCATGAGAATATTTTATCCGAATCGGATAATCTTTTTTGGATAATTGTTTGGCGTTTCAAATAAATAGATGTATCTTTGCACCCAAATTGTGACGAGAACGGATATGATTGAGAATCCTTTCATTACTTTTGGCTATGAGTCGGCGGACTATTTCTGCGACCGTAAAGCCGAAACCCGCGAGTTGCTAACTATGTTGACTAATGGCAATCATGCGGCACTGATCTCTCCACGCCGTATGGGTAAGACGGGACTGATTCACCACTGCTTTGCACAAAAGGAGATTCAGGACAATTACTACACCTTCCTGATAGACATCTATGCCACTAAGAATCTGCAGGATATGGTCTATCGCATGGGACAAGGCATCGTGAACCGTCTGAAATCGCGTGGACAGTCGGCCATCGACGGCTTCCTGCGCTTCGTGACGTCATTGCGCACAGGCATCTCTTTCGACGGACAGGGTAATGCCAGTTGGAACTTGGGGCTGGGAGACATCAAATCGCCCGATTTCACGTTGGAAGAGATATTCAACTACCTGAAGTCAGCAGACAGGAAATGCTTCGTCGCCATTGATGAGTTCCAGGCCATTGCCGACTATCCTGAGCAGAATGTAGAGGAATTGATGCGCACCTACGTGCAGGACTGCCGTAATGCCGTCTTCGTCTTCTCCGGTTCGCAGAAAAGTATGATGAGCGAGATGTTCTCTTCGCCTGCGAGGCCTTTCTACCAGAGTGTGTCGATGATGTTTCTGAAGCCTGTGGCACTGCCAGAGTATGAGGCCTTTGCAAAAAGGCATTTCGAAAGGGCGGGAAAACAGATTGACGACGGTGTGGTAAGGACTATCTACGAACGTTTTGATGGTACGACCTGGTATCTTCAAAAGGTGCTCAACCAGCTTTTCGCCACAAGGGATAGCGTCGTTGTCAGCGACGTTGACAAGGCTGTAGAGCAAATCATCAGGCAGAACGAAGAAGCATATAAAGACGTGCTCTATCAGTTGACTGCCCGTCAGCGTGACCTGCTTGTTGCCGTCAGTCGCGAAGGCAAGGCTAAGCAGATCACGGGAATGGCTTTTGTCAAGCGATACCATCTCTCTTCTGCCAGTAGTGTGCAGAAGTCTGCTCAGGTCCTCTTGGAAAAGCAGTTGCTGACCAATCTGCAAGGCATCTATGAAGTTTATGACAGATTCATGTCAGAATGGCTTCGTCATTCGTGAATACCGATCCGCTAATTCTCAAAACATCCATAGCGGCATCGTGCAGTCAGAGGTGACAGTGAATCAGTTGTTCGTTCAGTTTACATGAACCAAAGTCGGGGTAGAAGCCATTGCAAAATCTATTCCTCCTCTTGAAATGCCAAAGGCCCGCTTCCAGAACTAAAGCAGGCATTTGTCTTGGAATCAAGAAGAACCACCCTTTGATTCTGTTCTATTGCCATACTTCTCTATCTCATACTTAATGTCACTATAACTTATTAAAAACATGCTCTCATTACTGTTTTTCAGCATGTTTTATATCGTTACATTTGTTAATATACCATTAGTAAACTGATTTAGTATTTTTTAGTTGGTTCTAAATCAAGAGTTGATTTTATTGTAAATGATTTTACTAGATTTGGATTTGGTCTAAACTGGGTTTCATCAGATAATAAACTATTTATTTCATTTGCAATATCATCCGGTAACTTTATTTCTCTTTCAATTTTATAAAATTGTCCATCAGAGTCCTTTATTATCTCATTTATCCATGCCCCCTCAAATTCTCTGCTGTCACCAGTTTTATGGTATATCAGTTTTTTTACAGTTGGAGGAATTGATAACTCATGTTTACTTGAATTAGTTATTTTTTTATAATCATCGGGAATTAAAACAATATTCATAACATAATCAGGGAGTCTTTCTTTTAAAACATTATAATAATACATAGTCCAGTTTTTGCCTTCGGCTTTAAAACGTCTTTGGTATACAATATTTTCAGGTTCTACGTGTGATGATAATGGCTGACGTGTTTGTTGCTCTTCCTGCGGGGACATTACATAAACTTTTTCAGGAGTTGCATTGTGTTCAGGTGCAGCAACTTCTGTTGTATTCGGATTAGTTTCGTATTCCGGCAGATTCGCATTCAACAAAGCCGGATTCATAGCCATCAATACCATTACCGGAACCGCTTTTACTGAAACATCCGATGATTGCGGATATGTCGCAACATTCTCTTTTTTATATATGTTTTACTATTTTTATCATACTTATCTTTTCTTTTTGTCTTTTTCGGTTTGTTATCTCTTAAAGTGAAGTCCTGTCTCTATGTCATTGGCAAAAGTGGTTTTAAGGGTTCAACTTCCAGTTAATTACACATTCTGCGTGCAAAGTTAGCAAATAATTCTGAAAAAACAAGCGGTATTAGGAAAATTCTTTGTACCTTTGCTGCAAATAAGCAAGCGTACTACAAGTGGAGCGACTTCCGCCAGTTCTACACGACCCGCTGAAACAGCGTGCAGTGAATTTCCACCCGCCAAAAACAGCCGCTATGGCGCTTTCGGGGTTTGGACGAACCAAACTACCAGTTTGGACGAACCAAACTACCAGTTTGGACGAACCAAACTCCCACTTTGGACGAACCAAACTCCCAGTTTGGACGAACCAAATTTTCAGGCTGGAAAAACCCCTCCCGGAAAAAATCGCGGCCACGATTTGGCTATGTCTGAAAAAATGGGTAACTTTGCACGCAATAACTGACAAAAACAACACAGAAATGATGAAAAAGACTATGCTGAACCTGTGCCTGATGATGGCCACGCTGGCCGTACAGGCTGCCGACTACTCGAAGTACTACACCCAGCTGCCCACCGGCGTGCGCCCTGTGGAGCCAGTCGATATTCCGGACAACACCATCAGCCTGGCCGACATGGGGGCCGTGGGCGATGGTGTCACCCTCTGCACCGATGCCTTTGCCAAAGCCATCGACCGGCTGGCCGAAAAGGGAGGCGGCAGACTGGTGGTGCCACAGGGCGTATGGCTCACTGGCCCCATCGGACTGAAGAGCAACACGGAGCTGCACCTCGACAAGAACGCCATCGTCTACTTCTCGCCCGACAAGCGCCTCTACTTCGGTCAGGACAAGCGGCAAAGCCGCGTCCTGCCCTGCATCTTTGCGGAAAAATGCACCAACATCGCCATCACCGGCGAGGGCATTATCGACGGCAACGGACAGCAGTGGCGGCCAGTGAAGCGCGGCAAAATGAGCGATGTGGAGTGGAAAGCCTATCTCGATATGGGCGGGCAGGTCAGCGAAAAGGGCGACCTATGGTACCCTTGGCAGATGAAGAGCGGCTATCCCGACATAGCCAACTCGCCACAGCGGCAGGAGGGTATGCGCAACGACCTGGTGCGGCTCACCGACTGTAAAAACGTGCTCGTCGAGGGCGTCACACTGCAGAATTCGCCACGTTTCCACCTGCATCCCTGCTATTGCGAGAACGTCATCATCGACGGCGTCACCGTGCGTGCACCGTGGAACGTGCAGAACGCCGACGGCATCGACTTGAGCGACTGCCACCGCGTGCTCGTGGTGAACGCGACGGTCAATGTGGGCGACGACGGCATCTGCCTGAAAAGCGGAAAACCAAGGAAAAACAGCATCAGCGGCTGCGAAGACATCCTGGTGCAGCATTGCACCGTTTACCACGCCCACGGCGGCTTTGTGCTCGGCAGCGAGACGGTCGCCGGCATGCGCAGCATCGTCGCCCGCAACTGCCGCTTCGCCGGCACCGACGTGGGCCTGCGCTTCAAGAGCGGAGCCGGACGCGGCGGGAAGACAGAGCGGATGTACATCAGCGACATCGTGATGACCGACATCAAGGACGAGGCCGTCGTCTTCCAGTGCGACTACGTGAACCGCCCCGCCGGCAACGACAACGCCCAAGCCCAGCAGACACTGGAGTTCCTGCCCGACTTCCAGGACATCCACATCAGCAACGTCGTATGCCGGGGCTGCCGCACAGCCATCAAGGCCAGCGGAATGGAAGGCCAGAAATGCGTCCACGACATAGAGCTGGCCAACTGCACCATCGTCTACGACAAGCAGGGAGCGGAAATCGACGGCCAGACGGCCCAGCTGAAGCTCGACAACGTCCGCCTGCTGAAAAACGAATGTAAGGAGTAGCGGCGATGAAACGACTCCTGTCTGTCCTGATCGCCTTCGCCGCAGGCCTCACGCCCCTGCTGGCGCAGGCAGACGGCGCGTTCAGCATTGACACGCTGACCGACGCGGTGTTCCAGCGGATGCAGGGGAAAAGCTTCCCCGAAGGGTGCACCGTCAGCCGGGCCGACCTGCGCTATGTCCGCGTGTTGCACTATGACGCCAAGGGACAAAGCCACGAGGGCGAGCTGGTCTGCAACAAGGCCATCGCCGACGACCTTGTCGACATCTTCCGCCAACTCTACGCCGCCCGCTATCCCATCGCGCAGATACGCCTGGTTGACGACTACGATGCCGACGATGAGCGCTCGATGCAAGCCAACAACACCTCGTGCTTCTGCTTCCGCCAAATAGCTGGCAGCCAGAAACTTTCAAAGCACGCACAGGGCATGGCCATCGACATCAACCCGCTCCAGAATCCCTGCGTGCGCACACTCAAAAACGGCCGCCTTTCCATCCAGCCCGCCACAGCCAAAAACTACGCCGACAGGCGCCGCCGCCACCCTTACACCATCAGCAAGGGCGACCTCTGCCACCGCCTCTTCCTCCAGCACGGATTCACTTGGGGAGGCAGCTGGCGCACCCTGAAAGACTACCAACACTTCGAGAAATAGCACCCGCAGCGTTAAATTTCCCCTCTCATCTGCTGTTTTTTCCTTAATTATTTGGATATTACATAAAAAAGTCGTAATTTTGCACATTAATTTATGTACATACGCGCTATTAAAGACAATATGAAGGCGTCTGACAACGGATTGAACGAAATATGACACACGATATGAAACGGAACATACAGACAACTGACTGCCACCACCCGCGTAGCCGTTCAGTCGGATTTGTAATCCGGCAGCTGCGAGTACCCGTTCTGGCGGATTTGTTATCCGACAGCTGCGAGTACCCCGTTCTGGCGGATTTGTAATCCGACAGCACCGAGTATCAGGATTTGTAATCCGAATGTTACTCCTGATGGTGATGATGACCGTGGGAGCCACGGGGGCGTGGAGTTAGATTTTCTGTTAAATATTTGGCCGTTACGCTTAAAAGTGGTAATTTTGCACACAATAGCAACGAAGCAGAAATGACGAACAGCATAGAGAACAATAAAGGCGAGATCATCCTCTACCAGCCTGACGAGACCATCCGCTTAGAGGTCCGGCTGGAGGACGAGACTGTGTGGCTGACACAGGCGCAGATTGTTGTTCTTTTCCAAAAGGCGAAGTCTACTATAAGTTTTCATATATCCAATATTTTCAAGGAAGGGGAATTAGACGAAAGAGTGGTAGTTCGAAAAAATCGAACAACCACTTTGCACGGAGCAATAGAGGGAAAAAAACAGACCCATGAAGTTGCTTATTACAACTTGGACGTTATCATTTCGGTAGGATACCGCGTGAAGTCATTACGAGGTACAAAGTTCCGCCAATGGGCAACGGGCATAATAAGAGAGCATTTACTAAAAGGGTTTACTATAAACCATCGTTTAGATGCTTTGGAGTCGAAGATGGAAAAGGTAATGTCGATACAAAATGCAACCATTAGTCAAATACAATCCACTCTTTCCGAACATCAGCAGAAACTTAACTTCTTCGTGCAGACCAGTCTGCCACCAGTCGTGGGGGTATTCAGCAATGGACAGGTGTTTTCGGCGCGCCTGTTCGTAGAAGACTTGATAAAGACGGCGCAGCATGAGGTGGTTCTTATCGACAATTACGTTGATGCCAAAACCTTCGACATGCTTGACGTGCGGAATGTTGGTGTACAGGCTGCCATATACACAGAGCACATAGATGCGAGCTTGCAGCGCTTGCAGCAGTTGCACAACCAGGAACATCCCAGTGCAACGGTTACAGTGCAAACGTTCACTCGTCCGTTCCACGACAGATTCCTCATCATCGACGATGAACTATGGCATTGCGGTGCCTCCTTCAAGGACTTAGGCCGCAAACTGTTCGCCATAGACAAGCTTCAAATTGACAAGAACATCATTCTGAACCAATTATAATAAGAACCACGAATTTAACGAATTACACGAATGAATATGACATACGATATGAAACGGAACATACAGACAACCGACGGCCGCTATATGCGCAGCCGTTCTGGCGGATTTGCAATCCGGCAGCACCGAGTATCAGGATTTGCAATCCTGCTCCTGATAATGACCGTGGAAGCCACTATAGCGTAACCTCAGTTATTTCGTCAAAAACTTTGCCATTTCAAAAAATTGTCGTAACTTTGCACATTTAAAGGAGCCACAGTATGAAATACAAGGACTTTGAACGGATTATCTCTGCGGAGCGCATGACACGCTATGTACAGGCCTGTTGTGGCGATACCCGTAAGGCGATGACGCTCTACCGCTATAACGTAGAGCTGGCCCAGACCGCCTTTGCAATAATCAGTTTTTTTGAAGTTGCACTACGTAATGCAATCAATAGTCATTTGTCCGCTCGTTTTGGTACTGAATGGCTGAAAAATTCCGTTATGCCTAATGGCATCTTTACATTGCCAATATTATCTAAAACGCGTGACATAATTTATTTTGCATATAACAAATTACAGAGAGACAATGCCTATTCACACACCAAATTGCTGGCAGAAATGGAATTCGGAATATGGAAATACATGTTCTCTCCAATACAATATCGCCAAACGGGAAGAGACCTGCTTCGGATTTTCCCTAATCGTCCACGGTCTTCTGCTCAAGCTCAATATAACCCCTCTTACATATTCAATGAACTGGACAAGATAAACACTCTACGTAATCGCATAGCACACCACGAACCTATTTGCTTTCCTGCTCAAGGGGAACAAATATACACTGACTACATCCGTAATGAATACCAAAAGATGCAGGTGTTACTTGAATGGATGGGTATCAAAAGTAGTGTTTTTCTCTATGGCATAGACCATGTAAATCGTGTTTGCAAAAAGATAGACAGACTAAAACCAGTATAAAACAATACCCACCAGCTTGACTTGCGTCAGGGGCTGATGGGATTCAACACTGCAAAGATAGGCATTTATCCAATAAGAACCAAATAATTCTGCAAGGAATTAACAAAATATAACAAGAACCGCGAATTTAACGAATTACACGAATGAATATGACATACGATATGAAACGGAACATACAGACAACTGACTGCCGCCACTTGCGCTGCCGTTCTGTCGGATTTGCCGCTCGAACTCTGTTCGCTTGCTACCAAAGAGATGCAAGAATCCGACAGAACCAAGTATCAGGATTTGTAATCCGGATGCTCCTCCTGCTCCTGATGATGACATTGGAAGTTGGTGAAATGTGGGGACAAAGCCTTCCTTTTGAAGTGACTACAGATGATGATGTTACTAACCATTCTGAGAAATTCTATTGGATTGAATCTGTTGGTGGCAAAGGTTTCTATATTGTCCCTAACTCCGATAACACTTGTGCTTCCACTACCAATGCACCTACTTTGAGAGCATTGTGGTATTTTATGGAATCAGGTGAAACTAACTACTATTACATCATTAACAAGGAAACGGGAACGTATTTGAAAAAAACTGGTAACGCGGGGGATAACAATACTATTCAAGTTGCAGCCTATGCCTCTGCTGATGACGATAAGTTCAAGTTCTCATTTGATACTCCACAAGGTATCACCTCAGGTAGTTGGGTGATTTATCCAAAAGACACTGGAACTAATGATCAAACGGGTTGGGTGAGCAAAAGAAGCGGCAATCTCCAATTTGGCAATGGTTATTGGCTTAAAGCGAGTAATTGGAATAACACTCCTGTCGGAGATCTAAACTCACAATGGAAGTTTGTGGCAAGAAATGACGTGCAATGGCCGCAATCCGGGTTACCGTTTGTGGTTTCAACTAGCAACGATAAACATTATTACAATATAAACCATGTGAGGAGCTCAACCTATAATGTTTCCTACGATGATAACAATTATGTGACTATCTCAACTGCGGATGACAAGAAAAAGGTTTGGTATTTCTTAGAGGCGGCAACGGACGCCCAGATTGACAACCTAAAATATTACTATATTGTGAATGCGCAGACGGAGAAATATTTGAAGTTTACGGCAACAACCATTAATGGAAGCAATCAAAATGATAAATTTATACTGTCTGATTATGTTGCTGGAGATGCTGATCGTTTCCAATTTGTGATGGTGAATTCCTATGATAACCAGGGAAATTCTTGGTATTCCATCATGCCCAAGTTGGCTATGTCTAAATACGATGTAAGCAACTTTGCCAACAGTATGGCACCCTCCAGTATTGCAAATAATGAGAAACTCGATTTGCGTAGTGATAGGAACACAGACAAAGGGCACTGGGTTTTTGTGGCGACGGATTATGTCGCTGTAGAAGCACCGACCATTACCAACAACTTCGACGGCACTATCTCTTTGAGCACTGCCACTGCCGGAGCCACGATATACTACACTACCAACGGCGATACTCCAGACAATACAAGCACAGAATATTCTACGGCCTTCTCCTTGGGCGATGCAACGGTCATCAAGGCTATCGCCTATGTGGGTGCAGTATCTTCCGATGTTACAACATACGACGTGCCACAATGTGATACTCCGACCATCAGCTTCAACAGTTCTACCTCTCTGGTCACCATTAATTCTGGCAGCGGGGCTACTGTTCGCTACACCATCGACGGCGGCACTCCCACCACAAGTAGTACCGCCTACAGCGATCCTTTCTCCGTAACTTCCAATACCGTAGTAAAGGCCATAGCCACTCATGCCGGCTATCTCGCTTCCGAGACAGCGACACAGACTATTATCACCGAGCCCTCCTTTCAATATAAAACAGGCTTCTCATACGTTTATGACGGAACGGAGAAAAAGCCAATAGACCACCTTGAATACAGTTCGGCAACGATTCCTTCAACAGCCTATCTGCTGACTTATACAAACAACCAAAATGCAGGAACAGCGACAGTCACCATTACGGATAGCGGCGCAGATGACGGTTTTATTGTTTACGGCTCTACGACGTTCACCATTGACCCGGCTGTGCTGACTGTCACAGCCGATGCGAAATCAAAAGGATATGGCGATGCTGATCCTGAGCTGACTTATACGACTACAGGTTTAAAATTTGAAGACACGGCAGCTGGCGTTTTGTCGGGTGCACTTATTCGTGCCGCTGGCAATAATGTTGGCACATACGCCATCGAACAGGGAACATTGGCTTCTAATTCTAACTATACAATCAGCTATACTGGTGCAAACTTCACCATCACCCCGAAGAGTCTGGGCAGTGGCACCTATGTTCCCGCCAATGGCATCAGCGTCGATATAACGAAAACCGACAATGGGAACGACACCTATTCCTTCACTCCTTCCATTTCTCACAACGGAACAGCCCTTACAGTAGGGGCGGGAAATGATTACACCGTTACCACTACGGGGGACGCTACTACCAAGTATTATGAAGCTATTTATCAAGGTGTCAACAACTATACTGGAACGGTCAAGGCCAAGTTCGTGAACGTTGACTTCCATCCCAATAGCGCCAATACAGAATGGGCTGCCTCCTTCGTCATTGGTAGCACCGAGGGGGCTTTCGCCACACCGACGGGCTATACGGCACATATTGTGACAGGAGTCACCAGCGGCAATGTATTGACGGCACCATCGTTGAGCTATATCCCTGAAGACGTTCCCGTGATACTGCTTTCCACTGCCAGCTCCAACGGATTCATGGCACAGCCGACAAGCGGGGCAGCACCTACAGTAAGTGAGAACAAACTGGCAGTGTCAACAGGAACATCTTTCACTGCAGGCCAAATCTACATCCTCTACAATGGCGAGTTCGTGCTCAATGCTGCCGGCACCCTGGAAGCAGGGAAAATTTACCTTCCCAAGAGTGCCATAGTAAGTGGCAGCCGTCCTGCTCCCGCCCGCCTCACCATCAACTGGAGCGAGGCCACCAGTATCGAAGACTCTCACCTCTCAACCCTCACCTCTCACCCTTCCGGCTCATGGTACACTCTCGACGGTCGACGCCTCAACGGAAAGCCGATGAAGAAAGGTCTCTACCTGAGGAACGGCCAGAAGATTGTTGTGAGATAATTATTGCATTGACACAAGATATTTGTAACGAAAGAACTGAACGATGGAAGAATATAAAAGACGAGGCTATGCCGTGGGCGTGCAGACATTTGACTGGATACGCCAGCGGAAGTCCGTATATGTGGACAAGACGAAGTATGTGTGGCAGATGGTGGAGACCGATGCCCAGTACTTCTTCCTGAGCCGTCCGCGCCGCTTCGGCAAGTCGCTGCTGGTCGACACGCTGCGCTGCTACTTCGAGGGCCGCAAGGAGCTGTTCGAGGGACTCTATATCTACGACAAGGAGACGGAATGGCGGCAGTACCCCGTCATCCGCCTTGACATGTCGAGTGGCAAGTATTACGAGAAAGAGCGGCTGCACAGCACTGTCAACAGCATGTTGCGTGACTACGAACAGCTTTGGAACGCGCCCCAGGAAAGCGATGCCTTCGCATACGATGTCAGGCTGAAGAACATCATCCAGGCTGCCTATAAGGAGACGGGGGAGAAGGTGGTCATCCTCGTTGACGAGTACGACGCGCCGATGCTCGACAGCATCAACAACCGCGAGTTGCAGGACTATATCCGCGACCGCATACGCAACCTCTTTTCGCCCCTGAAAGCACAGGCACAGTATCTGCGCTTCGTCTTCCTGACGGGCATCTCGAAGTTCTCCCAGCTGTCGGTGTTCAGCGAGCTGAACAACCTGCAGCAGCTGACCTTCGACCCTGCCTACGAGGCCGTCTGCGGCATTACCGAAGAGGAACTGCTCACACAGATGAAGCCCGACATAGAACTGCTGGCGGAGAAGATGAACAAGACCTACGGCCGCTGGGGGCTGCACTATACCTACGATGACGTGGTGGCGAAGCTGAAGCAGACCTACGACGGCTACCACTTCTCCAATGAGATGACCGACATCTATTGTCCCTGGAGCCTCATCAATGCTTTTGCAATGGGCGACATCCAGCATTTCTGGTTCTCCACCGGCACGCCGACGATGCTCATCAACGTGATGCGTCAGCACAGCCTCAGCATACATCAGTTAGATGGCTGTCAGTATCCGCTCCGCCGTTTCGACGCGCCCACCGAGCGCATCACCGACCCCATCCCCGTGCTGTACCAAAGCGGCTACCTGACGCTGAAGGAATACGACCCACTCACTAAACAATTCACCTTGGGATTTCCCAATGAAGAGGTGCGCGAAGGTTTTGCCTACTCACTCTACCAGTATTACATGGAGGACTACGTGGGTAGCCAGGACACGCTGGCAAATGCCTACAACGACCTTCGCTTCAAAAAAATCTCCATCGAGCAGTTTATCGAGGTGGTACGCCGCTGGTATGCCGGCATTCCATATTCTATTACGGACAAGAACCAGAACGAGCAGCTCTATCAGTCGCTCATCTATGCCGCCTTAGTGGGTGTGGGAGCCGACGTGCAGGCAGAAGACCAGACTGCCGACGGACGTATGGACATTGTCCTGAAGATGCCCGACACAATATACATCATAGAACTAAAATACGGCAAGTCGGCAGATGAGGCCGCCGACCAGATTCTGAAGAAGGACTACGCTGTGCGCTTCGCCGCCGATAGCCGCTCCATCGTAGCCGTAGGCATGAATATAAGTGAGGACCGCCGTACCATCGACAGTTATAAAATAGTAAAAAAATGAAACGAGATATGAATACAGGAAGAATTATACGTACAATCATTTTGACGCTTGCACTCTTTATGGGTGCAGCAAGTGAAACGTGGGCTTTAAGTGATACGGATATCATTATCGACCCAGCTTCTCCTGAAGGAGGATCAGTAGTGGTTAAGAGCGTTGTAGGGCAGACGGTAACCATCACCGTCACACCTGCTGAAGGCTATTTGATTAGTAAATCGGATATCATCGTGCAGAAACTGCAAAATCTCAACCAGGCGCAGTCACGCCGCAGAGCACCCGCCATTGCAGACAGGCTTGATGTTACAGGCTCAGATGAAACAGACGCTGCTGCCGACTACACTTTTGAAGTTCCCACCGGCTATGCTGGTGCATTGGTCACCGTGACGTTTACTGTCAAGCCCACCAATGCCTACACCATCCATATCATCGACATGAGTGGACACATCATCGTTGAGCAGAGCGGTGACTTCGATGCTCTCGAAGTGCCGGCAAAGTGGCAGAGTCCGCTGGTGCAGACCTATCATTTCTATAAGGAAAGTGACTTCAATGTCATAGACGGTGTTTATACGCTGAGAACTGGAGCAAGCGAGATATCCAATTTCGACAGTGCCCCTAAAGACATCTATGTCAAATACGACCCCAGCAGTACCTACGACCTTGACGGTTCTGAACAGCGTGCCGTCGATGGCAAGAAATACCTGCTGAAGTTTGCCGGCGGCACCTCGTTCCGTCAGGAGTCGGGCGACGGTTTTGAGACTACAGCAAAACCGGGCATCTATCCCTACATCAACGGTGAGGGCGGCCTTTTCGTTTATGGTCAGGACAAGTTGGACGCAACGGCAGATGCAGTAGCCAGCACCCGCACCCGCTGGGCCTGGTACTTGGAAGGCGGCGATCCCTACCGTCTGAGGATTGCTTCACTGCAAACACGAACCGACGGTACCACCGATGACACGCACTACTCCTATCTGCGTACCTACAAACCACAGGGATACAACCAAGTGGTTACCGGTGTCATTTCGAACAATCCTTCGGTCTATGATGCCTCAGACGATGCCCATGCTGTGCGTCATAAGCCCACCGACTACATGATTCTTAAAGGTACAGGTACACACTTCCGTTTGGTCACCTCTGACGTTGTGGACGATCTTGACGGCAATGCTGCTAATGACGTGCGGCATACAGTTACTTCGTTTGAGAACTACTGGAAGACCAATCCTACGGCAGCTAATGTTATCCACGCAAAGTACAATGCCTACACTATTGGCACTACTCCAACAGACGGCCAAATAGAAGGTGCTCTCACGACTGGAGAAGGGGCAATAGGCTGGCACACCTACAACGTATGGGCAAATGGTTCGACATGGACCAATTCCAAGAAAGCCTTCGGCTATGGTCCACACTGGTTCCAGACCATCGGCGTGGGTACGAAGGTGGGAAGCGACTATAACGGTGACTTCGACCTGGTGGAATACGACCTCGATGGTGCGCTGATTCTGCTTGACCAACATGGCTGGGAGGTGATGCGAAAACCCATCACCAACCGTTCTTCTGACAAGGAGGCTTACGATGCTGCAATCAAGAAGTATAACAGCCCGATGGTCAAGATGTATCATTTCTGGACGAACTTCGTCAAGGAGTCCGGCTATCAAAAATATAAGCCAATCCGGGGTAATGCAACTGCCTCGAAGAATGCCCAGCATCAGAAAGAGAGCACCTCTTTGGCCGACTATCCCGAAGTGGCATCTACTGGTACGCTGGCCGACATCTATGTCACCTACGAGGTGATGGGCACATATCGTGGCCGATATACCGGCGCAGATACTCAGGCGGGAACGGATGCCTCTAATTCTAAATATCTCATCAGGCAAGGCACGAATTACGCCAAGACCACCGACGGTAGTACCATCACTACTGAGCCTGTAGCCAATGTTTCTGATGTCTCTACTGTCACCAATGAATCTGGGTTGCTTTGGTACGTCAAGCCAAACTTCAATATCGACACGGAGATGGGCTACAATTATAGTGGAAGCTATGAGGAAAAGACAAAGGATGAAACAGAGGCCGCCTATTTCGCCAATCGCGACGACGCTGTTTACGATAAGACTAACGGACAGAATGGCTTCGACCCCTATAACCTGCAGATAGTAAGTGTTAACACGGGCAAGCTTTTCAAAACTACTGCTGATGATGCTGTACTTGATGGCAGTGGTGGAATGCGATCGACCTATACGGGTGCAAAGACTGTGACGTTGGGGGATTATGGCGAAGCTTTCGTTGCATCTGACTACTATAACATGGATAAGACAACAGGTACTGGCTATCAGATGTTGCATGTCACGAATTCAACGTTTATGGCTGTCAGCGACGACAACGGAAACATACGACTGATGCCCCGATTCGACCATCATAACGTGGCGACGTCAATCTCTACCCTCGACGCCCAGCAGCCTACAGCCCCATTAAGCGACGATGAAGGGACACAGACCACCCTGTTTGTCCTACCTAAAGCCTCGTCATCTGGAGGACTGGTTTACTGCTCGGATGAAATCACCAACATGTATGGCAACTATATTTTAAGTGAGGGCTTTGATGTTACAAAGGTTATCGGTACAGCAGGAGACCCCTTCAAAGGAACCATCGACGGTCAGCTAAAAACCATCTACGGCGTAGGCCATTCGCTTGTGGGCTACGCAGATGGAGCCGTCATCAAGAATGTCATCCTCGACAATGTAAGCATCAGTGTTGGCACTAACGTAGGTGCCATCTGCAACGAGGCTACAGGCAGTACCCGCATCTACAACTGCGGAATACTTAGTGGTAGCGTGGGCGGCGGCGCAAAGGTAGGAGGACTGGTGGGTCTGCTCGACGGCAGTTCTCGCGTCATCAACTGTTTTAGCTATGCCAATATCAATAGCGGAACCGACAAGGGAGGCATTGTGGGATACAACAATAAGGCCTCCACACAGTCAAGCCTGACTACGATGGTGATGAACTGCATGTTTTATGGTAACATAGCAGATGGGAATAATATATCGCCGGTATATGGCGGAACAGAAATCAATAATGTGGCGGGTGGTATGAATAACTATAATTACTATCGTTACAGGTCACCGTATAGCGTAGATAAAAAGATTACAAAATATAATAGAGCGCTGGCGATGGAAGAGAAGTTTATCAATCGCTTCGAACGCTACCGCCTATTGCTTAATAGCAATAAAAAGTTGGCTGCAAAATACGCTTCTACCAGCGATGTGACAGTCAATCCTGATGACATGGCAAAATGGGTGCTTGAGACGGCCGATAGGACTATTGACAATCCTTATCCTTATCCTGTCTTAAAGCAACAAGGAAAATATCCTTCTATCATCAACTATGATGCCAAGAATGCACCAGACAGTACCTTGGTAGGAAGACTGAAGGGTGGAAAATTGGGTAGGATTTTGGCTGTAACGATTAAAACCAAAAGTGAGAAGACCGATGGAGGGCAGTCTTGGCCAACGGCAACTACCAGCGATGTACAAACGACAAGCCTGAATCTAATACGTACAGACAAGGACGAAGTCCGTTTCAATTTTAACTATGACAAAGTACAATTACCCTATTACAACGATGTGGGTACAGGTAACTATACGGAAAATCGTGTGGTGACGGGTTGGAAGATTACGGATATTACGGGTGGCACGGCTGGTACATATAACCCAGAAGACGAATGGGGCGGTTATAACTTTGCCGACCGCAACTGCACCAACAAGGATAAGTATAGCGTGAGTGGTCGTGTATTCTCACAGGGTGCTTACTGGGATGTGCCTAACGGTGTAACAGCTATCACCATTGAGCCATACTGGGCTATAGCCAACTATGTGTCTGATGATACATACGATGTGGTGTATAACAAAGATTATGCAATACAGACATTCACTCCGTTCGGAACGCAATACTCTAATAATTCGACCATAGATATATACAATGATGGCAGTACGGACCAGAAAGTATATAATACTATAAGCGCTGCCCTTGCTGGTTTCAATAACACGAATAAAACTGTTTATGACCAAGCTGTGGTACTGGTGGGTAATGTGCATCAGTATGCAAATCCTACTAACGTTGATACCCCATATACGGTCATGTCCATCGACATGAATCATGACAACGAGCCTGACTATAGTTATATTTTCACTCATGACAACAGACGACCGATTTCTCCTATTCGCTATGATTTCATTAATATAATGGGGGTGGCTGAGGCTCAAATACCTAATGGTGCAACTCTCTTACGTAATGTGTCTATTTTTAATCTGAAGGGGTGGTTTGAGATTACAAATACTTGTGTAGTGAATTTCTCACAGTTTGAATACGATAATAATAAGGATTCACAAAATGGCGTAACAAAATCTTCCGCTCCCTTGATTTTACTTGGTGGCACTTTTGAGCAATTAGTATCCACGCAAAAATCTGAGTGTAGTACAGGAACAAAATATATCCATGTAGGCAGCAATGCATGGTTTGCCAAATTCGGTACGGGAACACATAGTGATGGAAGCAAGTTTACACCTCATGTTCCTATCTCTGTTACTGGTGGCGACTACGATGAGTTTTATTTGTCAGGAACTTATCAGCCTACCATATCTAATATGCAATCTGACAATGCAGAGTGTTATATCAGTGGAGGTCATTTTGGTGAAATGGCAGGAGCGTCATTGGAGGCAATACAGGGTGATGTGCGTTGGGATATCAATTGGGCAGACATCACCAACTTCTATGGAGGAGGTGTGAACGCTGTAAACCCGATAACTGGTGACATTCGCGTTGACATGACCAATAGTCATGTTCATCTTTATTGTGGTGGACCGAAGTTTGGCGATATGACAGAAGAGAAAAAGGTAACTACTAATGCTACAGACTGTCACTTCGACACTTTTTTTGGAGCAGGATACGGAGGTAATGCTTACAATAGAGTGAAATATAAGGATGAACAGAATGTAGAACCCAATAGTCAACAATCCAATTATACAAGCGAACGTGGCAAATATTACGATGGAACATCGAGTTCGACAAGTTATGGTAAGAAAGGTAAGGGCGTGGCAACTGACTTTGATTACGAGTTTTTCGTCTGGTCAACAGGAGGAACAGGTTCACGTTTCTATGTAAAATTTATCACATTCTCGCTTGCTACCACACATAGTGTTACCTCTAAATTGACAAAATGCAAGGTGACAGGAAATGTCTATGGCGGTGGCAGCCTGGGTAAAGTTTCTGGTGATGTTAACACAATGCTAACCAACTGTGATGTCAACGGGAATGTCTTCGGTGCTGGCTATTCGGCTACCCTCCCAAAGATAGATGTGAGGACGGCTCCGGCATTCATAGAAGGCAAAGAGCCCAAAAAGAACATGAACATTGGTATGTTTGAGCCTGGTGAGGCAAATACAACAGAGGAATATGAATGGAAGCAGTTAACTACAATGCCTGGCAATGGCCAAGCAGGAATGATAAGCAATGACGACGGTAATTATGTCTATACCAATGAGAATCTTAATAAGTCCAACCTAGGCTCTGTGGCGGGCAACGTGACCCTGACCATCAAGGGCGATAGTAAGATTGGCACTGATGGCGACGCCACTAAAGGCCATGTATTCGGCGGTGGTGAGGAAAGCTACGTTACAAAGTCTAAAGACAGCAATAATCAACCTATAGCCAATACTGGCAACACCACCGTCTACATAGAGGGCAACACCCAAGTCTATGGCAACGTCTTCGGCGGCGGCGACAGAGGTGTCGTGGAAGGCAGCACGGAGGTGAACATCAGGGAAACGCCCTCCGAGAACCCATAACGAGAAGAGAATTGAAGATTGAAGATTGAAAATTGAAGATTGAGGATTGAAAGAACTATGGCAAAGATAACTGTTCAGAATACTGAAATTACGGTAATATCCCATAACAATGAGGACTATATATCTCTTACCGACATGGCTAAGAGCCAGTTCCAAGAACATATAATCATTCATTGGCTGAGCTTGAAGAGCACCATTGAATACCTCGGAGAATGGGAAATGCTGTTTAACCCTCTTTTTAATTGTACCGAATTCGGTACAATTAAAAATTCGGCTGGCAGCAACAACTTTGTTCTCTCTGTAAAAACATGGATTGAAAAGACGGGGGCTATAGGAATCTTCTCGAAAGCCGGACGCTATGGTGGTACATACGCTCATCGTGATATAGCATACCATTTTGGAATGTGGATAAGCCCTAAGTTCCAGCTTCTTCTTACATTAGAATACCAGCGGCTGAAGGCCAAGGAACAGGAGTTGCTGGGCTGGACGGCGAAGCGGGAGCTGTCGAAGATTAACTACCGCATACACACCGATGCCATCAAGAGCCACCTTATTCCCGCAGAAGTGACAAAAGCTCAGGCCAGCATCATCTATGCCGAAGAGGCCGACGTGCTTAACGTTGCCATGTTCGGCATGACGGCCAAGCAATGGCGTGAGGCTAACCCGGAGCTGAAGGGGAACATACGAGACTATGCCACCATCAATGAGTTGATCTGCCTGTCGAACATGGAGAATATCAACGCCGTGCTCATCAACGACGGTGTGGCGCAGGGTGAGCGTCTGGTGAAGCTCAACCAGATAGCCATCCAGCAGATGCGGGTGCTGAATGGCAACGAAGGGCGGAACCTCCTGAAATAGAATTGAAGATTGAGGATTGAGAATTGAAGATTGACCGTTGAAAATTGAAGGAATGGCCAACGAGACCATACAGCAGCTGACACCTCAGCAGGGAGAGATCATCCTCTACCAGCCCGACGAGACCGTCAGGCTGGAGGTTCGTGTGGAGAATGAAAGTGTTTGGCTGTCTCAACAGCAGATGGCTGAGTTGTTTGGTACTGGACGTCAGGCCATTACCAAACACCTTCAAAACATCTATGATTGCGGGGAACTGAAGGAAGAGGCAACAAGTTCCATTTTGGAACTAGTTCGTAAGGAAGGGAAAAGAATGGTCAGAAGGAAAATAGAATTCTATAACCTCGATGCCATCATTTCCGTTGGTTTCCGTGTTAACACCAAAAGAGGTATAGAGTTACAATATCATCGACGACGAGGTCTACGTCTTCGGTGCCAGCCTGAAGGACGCGGGCAAGAAGCTCTTTGCCTACATCAGGATGCAGGAGACATCGGCCACCGAGTTGCTGAGCGGTATAAGATGAAGAGTGAGGGGTAACTGATAGATTATGCCTTGCCAGTCTGACTCCAAATCATTCCAACAGTCGGACTCTTCATTTTCGGAAGCAGGAAATGGGCAAGAAAATGCCTGTTTCCGCTTATTTTGTGCAATTTTTTTTGGTCAGTTTGGAGAAAAGTTGTAATTTTGCAAGGAAATATATACATGCGCGTAAGAACAAAAGACAAAAGACCGTTTTTTATAGAAACTGACTAAACGACATGGAGCGATTCTTTAACACCGCCGGACCGCAACAGCCCGATATTCACTATACCATCGACCCGCTGAGCCGGTTCGAGCTCGATGACGTGCTGATGCTCATCCGTCAGCGCAAGTATTTTGTTCTACATGCCCCCCGCCAGACTGGCAAGACATCGTGCATGCTCGCCCTGCGCGACCTGTTGAACAGACAGGGCGACTATATTGCCGTCTATGCCAACGTAGAGGGTGGTCAGGCATCGCGCGACAACGTGAAGAGCGTGGTGAAATCGACGGTCGACACGCTGGCGCTCAGGGTGTCGCAGATCATGGGCGACCCGTTGGCAGAGCATATCCGCGACACTGTGCAGGGAGAGGGACCGGACTCCATGCTCTCCACCTACCTGTCGAAGCTTAGTCAGGCCCTGCCCAAGCCTTTGGTGCTTATCATCGACGAGATAGACGCCCTGGTGGGCGACTCGCTCATCTCCGTGCTGCGCCAGATACGCTCCGGTTACGAGAACCGTCCACAGGCGTTTCCCAACAGCATCATCCTCTGTGGCGTGCGCGATGTGCGCGACTATCGCATCCAGACTTCAGGCAAGGACATCGTCACCGGTGGTTCGGCATTCAACATCAAGAGCAAGTCTCTGCGCTTAGGCAATTTCACGCCAGAGGAAGTTCACAAGCTATACATGCAGCATACCGAGGAGACGGGTCAACAGTTTGACGAGGCTTGTTTTCCCATGATTTGGCAGGCCACTGAAGGCCAGCCGTGGCTTGTCAATGCCCTCGGCTATGAGGTGACATGGGAGATTCGCGAAAACCGTGACCGCTCTGTGCTGATTACGCCCGACATGATCTACCGAGCCAAGGAGCAGATTATCTACCGCCGCGACACCCACATCGACATTCTCATCGACAAGCTCAGCGAGCCGCGGGTGAAGCGCGTCATTGAGCCGATACTTTCCAACAGCGACGAGCCGGTGGAGGGCCTTGTTCCGTCGGACGACATACAGTATGTGGCTGACATGGGCCTCATCAAGATCGAGCGCGGGCAGAACATCCGTATATCCAACGGTATCTATCGCGAGATTATCCCCCGCGAGCTGACGTGGAGCACCCAGCAGTCGTTGCTGCAGCAGCCCCAGTGGTATCAGCGCGAGGACGGCGGCATCGATATGGAGAAGCTGTTGCTGGCGTTCCAGCAGTTCTTCCGCGAGAACAGCGATGCTTGGATAGGCCGATTCGACTATGCCGAGGCCGGGCCGCAGTTGCTGCTCCAGGCTTTCCTCCAGAGGATAGTGAACGGTGGAGGCTACATAGACCGCGAGTATGGCCTGGGCCGCAGGCGCACCGACCTGCTCATCCGCAAACCGCTGCCTAAACAGCCAAACGACCTGTCTCCCAACACCCCAACCCAGCGTATCGTCCTTGAATTGAAGATCAAACGTAAGAAGGACGGCTTGGATGCCCTCATTGAGAAAGGGCTGGAGCAGACTGCCGAGTATATGGACACCGTGGGCAGCGTGGACGAGGGCCACCTCATCATATTCAACCGCGACGGCCTGCTGACGTGGGACGAGCGCATCTGGCACCGCCTCATGACATATCAGGGACGCTCCATGATGGTGTGGGGAATGTGAAGATTGAACATTGAACAAAGGACAATGAGAAAGAAGTTCAATATAACGGGCAGCTGCAATCCAGAGCGACACTACATGGTGGACTCGGAAAAGCGTTTCAAGGCCATAGAGGACTTGATTGACGCTGGCGAGTATTTCACCATCAACCGTGCGCGGCAGTATGGCAAGACGACGACGCTGTATATGGTTTGGCGGCGGCTGTCGGAAAGGTATATCGTTGTACCAATGAGCTTTGAGGGACTTGGCGACAGCCCGTTTGAATCGGAAGAGGCTTTCGCCAGAACCTTCTCAAATTTGATGGACCGCTATCTCTCGTCACAGAAGGAGAACGACGCACTGACTGGCATCTGGCAGAGCAACACGGCAAAGTCAATGGACGAGCTGGCACTATTGATAACCGAGTTTTGCAAGAAGGCCCCCAAACCAGTCGTTGTGACCATCGACGAGGTGGACAAGAGCAGCGACAACCAGATGTTCCTGAATTTCCTGGGAATGTTGCGCAACAGATACTTAGAGCGCAATCTGCAGGGCATGGACAGCACGTTCCACAGCGTTATTCTGGCAGGTGTCTACGATGTGAAGAACCTGAAGGTGAAACTCCGCCCGGAGGCAGAGAAAAAATACAACTCTCCCTGGAATATTGCTGCCGACTTCAACGTCGACATGACCTTCCACCCCGAGGAGATAGCCCAGATGCTTGGTGACTACGAAAAGGACGAGCACACAGGCATGGACATCGCCGCAGTGAGCGAGGAGATATACAAATACACCACCGGCTATCCTTTCCTCGTGAGTAAACTCTGCAAGGTGATTGACGAACAGTTGGACAAAGACTGGACCATCAGCGGCGTGCAGACAGCCACGAAGCAGACCATCTTAGAAAAGAACACCCTCTTCACCAGCCTGACCAAGAACCTGGAGAACTATCTGGAGTTGAAGCAGTTCATCTTTGCCATCTCTATCAACAGCGAGGAGGTGACCTACGACGTGAACAACCCCGTGATGGACTTCGCCATGATGTTCAGCATCATCAGGTATGACGCAAGGCGAAAGGTGCGCATCCATAACATCATCTTCGAAGAGGTGCTTAACAACTACTTCATTGCCGAGCAAACCATCAACAACCTGGGCCGTCCACGCCTCCAGATGAACTATGTACGCAATGGGCGGCTCGACATGGAACTGGTCATCACCCGCTTCGCCGACCTGATGCACGAGGAATACCGCGAGTGTACCGTGCCGTTCCTGGAGAGGGAAGGACGCCTACTGTTCCTGACGTTCCTGAAGCCCATCATCAATGGTACTGGCTTCTACTATGTGGAGCCGCAGACACGCGACAACCGGCGCATGGACCTGGTGGTGACCTACGGCAGCGAGGAATACATCATCGAACTGAAGATATGGCGAGGCGAGAAGTACGAGGAGCAGGGCCGCGACCAGCTGGCTGCATACCTTACAACTCGCGGCTCGACGGAAGGTTACCTGGTGACCTTCGACTTCTCCAAAAAACGGAAGATGGCCAATCCTCAGTGGATAGAGAACATGGGAAAACGAATATTTGAAGCAACAATATAATGTTTCAACACAGAGGTTACTATAAGTAAGTAGGAAATGCACAGTATACCGTCTCTGGTTCTCACAGGATTATTGAAAATCTAAGACAAATTAACAGACAACGATATAAATATGAAACAGATACAACTTATGAATAGTAGAATCAGACATATCGTCAAGCAAGGCAACACCCTCCGTATGGCTCTTATTGCAGCGATGTCGCTGCTGACAAGTGCGACGGCGATGGCAGAGGAACAACAGACTGGCGTCAGGGTAGGCGGTTCCGTCTATGGCGGCGGCAACCTGGCTCCCGTGGAGGGCGATGCCGCAGTGATCATGAGTACCGGCACCGTCGCCGGCAATGTTTTCGGAGGCGGCAAGGGTAAGGCCGACAATTTCGAATGCGACAAAGCCATGGTGGGGATAGATAAAAATGACGATGGCGTAATAGATAACGGTGAAGACGCAAATCCAAGATACACGCTGAAAGATGGCGGAACGACGGTCACCATCACCAACGGTACGGTGGAAGGCGACGTCTATGGCGGCGGTGAGGTGGGCCGCGTGGAAAGAAATACCATAGTGACGATAGGAGAAGCAGGGAATACGACTCTGATGCCTATCGTCAAAGGCCACGTGTTCGGTGCCGGCCAGGGCGTAGAGACCCATGGTTACTCGGCACTGGTACGCGGTAACGTTACTGTCACCATCCAGGGCAAGGCCGAGGTATGGCAAAACGTTCATGGTGGCGGTGAAAAGGCATCGGTGGGCAGGTATGAAGTTGCTACAACGCAGGCACTCGCAGACCAATATCATGTACGGTTAGGAATGCCGTGCTTTTTGAAAGCCGGTGGAAAATGTACCGTCAATATTCAAGACGAGGCCGTCATCGGAAAGGATGACATAGATGACTCTGGCGATGTCTTTGGTGCCGGTCAGGGAGTCACGCCTATTTACAACAATGAGGTAGGTGATGTAAACAGGTCTAAGCGTATGGTGGTAAAGAACGCTAATCACGATGATAACAACCATAACTCTTGGGATTATTATGAAGATGAGGACGGAAAGGTAGACTACAGTTATGTCTGGGAATATTTTGCCACTGAGGCTGATTACCTTCAGTACGTTGAGACGCTGGGCCGCGCCTCCGCGACCGATGTCGTCATTGGCGGAAAAAGAGGGGAGCCAGCAGTGGGGCAGACGGTAGGTGCCATCACTGCTTCTTCAGAAGCTCCTACCATCACGGGCACTGTCTATGGTGGCAGCGAGAGCGGCTTTGTGTATTATAGCACCGAAGTAAATATCGAGAAAGGCACTGTTAACCAAGATGTCTTTGGCGGTGGAAAAGGTCTTGCTTCTTTTGCAGAAGCCGGACGAGTTAGGATTAACACCAATCTCACTATCAGTGATGGTACTGTCAAGGGCAACGTCTATGGCGGCGGAAGCTTGGGCGATGTGGGTAATATCGTAAAGAACACCACCGATTACAATTACAAGTGGAAAAAGAGCGATGGCAGCAATAGCTTCAACGACCCTCACAACAACACCATCTCTGGCACCAACAATAACACGGGCATTTGCAAGGTTGAAATCACTGGTGGCACGATAGGCCTTGAGAGTACTTCAGAACCTAACGAGCACGGCAACGTGTTCGGAGCCGGAAAGGGTAAGGGTGACTCATACTATTGTGAGAAGGCCATGGTCTACGCCACAAGTGTCACCATCAAAAAAAGCGGCACAAGCGGCACGGTGGTTTATGGCACCGTCTATGGCGGCGGTGAGGTAGGCCGTGTGGAAGATGACTCGAAAGTGATTATCGGGACAGAGAATGGTACGGACGAACCCGACATCGAAGGCGATGTGTTCGGTGCCGGGGCTGGCTTAGATACGCACGGCTATTCAGCGCTGGTGCGCGGCAACTCACTTGTCACCGTCCAGGGCAAGGCAAAGGTAGGAGGCAGCGTCTATGGCGGTGGCGAGACAGCCTCGGTGGGTAGATTCGAAGTCGTTGGTGGATTACCGACATCACCCAAAAGTGGTGGAATCTGTACCGTTACAATTCAAGATTATGCAGAAATTGAAACAAATGTCTATGGCGCCTGCAAGGGTGTCACACCAGCTTTTGTGAGTGGTGAATCCAAAAGTATGCAGACCTATGAAAACCGTGGCTCATCTTGGGAATATTATAATGAGAATGGAAAAGAAGACCATAGATATGTTTGGAAAAAATATACTGCCGAGAATGACTACCTTGGGTTCCTCAGGACGCTGGCCTTGACCAGCAATCCATACGTGACTATCAGTGATAGTGCTACTGTCAATGGCTCAGTCTTTGGCGGTGGCGAGATGGGTATTACCTTGGGCAAGGTGGTGGTCGACATTCTTGGTGGCACTGTTACTACTGATGTCTATGGTGGCGGCGCGCTGGCTGATACGAATACTGCCAACTGGGAAAATGGTGCATTGGTTTCTTCGTATCCTTATCATCAAGAAACGTCAATCTCCAGACCATCATATATAAAGACAGAGGTGGCTGTTGGTGGATCTGTCGCGGGGCTATATACCAGGTCGGGAGATTCCGAACCTTATACATACACGGCTACAGGTGAGAATGACACAGCTCTTAGCGGAATCGATTATTACCAGCTCGTTCCCGGTGCTTCGACTACAGGTCTTTACACAAGGACAGGAACAGAGGGTAATTATACATATACAGAAATCACAGATGCTGATGCTACAGCAGACGCAACAACCGATTACTTTGCTCTATATAATACTACAGTCAACCTCCTCAGCGGCACAGTCAAGGGCGATGCCTACGGCGGTGGACTGGGACGTATTGGCGTGGCAGCAGCCAATGCTGTTTATTACACTCAAGAAGAGGCAAATGCTTATAATACCGAACATAATCTAAGTTCAGGTGATGTAGGCTTTGTGACGATTGAAACAATTAAGACTCCTGCAGTCACAGGCGTTGATGCCGTCGAGGCCAAAGTCTATGGTGAAATCACGGTACAGCTGGGCGATGCCGGGCTTACTGATGCGACTCAATTCAATATAACAGAATACGATGGTAAAGACATTGTGAAGAGTGGTCGCGTGTTCGGCTGTAACAATCTGAACGGCTCGCCGCAGGGCAACGTGAAGGTGGATGTCTGGAAAACTGTTACACGTTTTGACAATATTGCGAGAACTGCTATTACGCGCAATGCCACTACTGGAAAAGTCGAAACCGTAGCAGAACCCCATATTTATGATGTTGCTGCTGTCTATGGTGGCGGTAACCTGGCCAACTATACTGCATCTGGCAAGAAGACGAATGTTATCATCGAGACCTGCGAAGTCAGTGTTGAGAGTGTCTATGGCGGCGGCAATGCCGCAGCTGTTCCTGAGACGGATGTCTTGGTGAAGGGTGCCTATCAGATAGAGTCTGTATTCGGCGGCGGTAATGGTAGGGACCAGTACACCCTTGATAATGGGACCTCTTGGGAAAACAACCCAGGTGCCAATGTTAATGGCAATGCCAATACGCTACTGACGGGTGGCCTGATCCACGAGGCATACGGTGGAAGTAACAAGAAAGGTACTATTACTGGTAATGTGACCATTGATCTTGGCGAAGGTGGTGATTGTGTGTTGGATGTAGGTAAGGTTGTGGCTGCTGGTAAGAATGCTGATGTCGAAGGTGACCTTGTTGTTATCATGGGCTGTAAGACCAGTAGAGTTCCGCTGCTCTTTGCCGGTGCCGACGATGCCAACGTGAACGGCAACGTGGAGCTGACCATCACCAGCGGCAGCTTCGGCCAGGTGTTCGGCGGTAACAACGCTGGCGGTGTCATCAGAGGACACATTAAACTGAACATTGAGGAGACGAGCACTTGTGACCCCATTATCATTGATGAGCTTTATCTTGGCGGTAACCAGGCGGCGTATTCCCAGTATGGCTATTATCTTGACACAGATGGAGAGACCTACGTGCCAAGGACGGCAGCGATGGCCAGTCTTCATGTAGGCGATGAAGGATATGTTGCACCAGTAATAGGAAGAATAAATGAACAAGTAGAAGGAAAAACATATCTTTATGCTGCTCCCGAGCTGAACATCACTTCTTGTACCCGCATCGACAAGGTGTTCGGTGGTGGTTATGGTACAGGCGCTGTCATCTATGGCGACCCTGTAGTGAACATCAATATGATTCAGGGGTACCATAAAGATGGCGTTCCAGCTGTCATGTCAGCTTTGCACCTCGATGCTTCTGGCAACCCCAATAATCTGGGCATCATCGGCGATGTCTATGGTGGTGGCAATGCTGCCGACGTTGAAGGTAATCCTACGGTGAATATCGGTACGACATCGAAGGTGACACTGCATACAAAAATCAACTCTGTGAATGCTGTCGGTGTCGCCGACTACGATTTGAGTGAGAAAGATGTCCTGGGAGCTTATATCAGAGGCAATGTCTTTGGCGGCGGCAAGGGTGAAGCCAAAATGACCGCCGGAACAGCTGGAGAAGCATTCTTGTGTGCTAAAGCCATGATTGGCAAAGATGGCGACGGCATATTGGATTCAAATAACGATGGAAAAATAGATAATCCCGATGGCGGAACGACGGTCAACATCTATAAAGGTTTTGTTAGAGGCAACGTCTATGGTGGTGGCGAGGTAGGCCGCGTGGAAAAGAACACTTTAGTAACAATTGGAAAAGAAGGAGAAGAGGGAAAAGGAACCAGTGCGCCCGAAATCAATGGCAACGTGTTCGGTGCTGGAGCAGGTCAAATCACGCATGGTTACTCTGCTTTGGTGCGCGGCAAAAGTACAGTCTATGTCCAGGCTGATGCCAAGGTTAGAGGCAGCGTCTATGGTGGCGGCGAGGTAGCTTCAGTGGGAAGATATAAAGTGGCCAATGATGGACTGCCAGAGGTAGTGGATACCAAAAATGAGTATAGTGGAAAATGTTACGTCTATATCCGGGGCAACGCTGAAATTGGTCCTGACGATATGGAAATGACAAAGTCGGGCGGTCCCTCAGACGCAGGTCATGTCTTTGGTGCCGGTCAGGGAACTCTGCCATACGCCGGTTATGCAGCAGATGCTAAGCCTAAACACATGGATGGCACAAGACAGAATGACGGCTCTTGGGTGGATAATTATAGAGAATATTCTGCTTACAGTGCTGCTTCAGAATTAGACGCTGACTACGTTAAGTTTGTTAAGTCCTTGGCCTTAGCCACCCAGACCGAAGTGACCATCAGCGGTAACCCCTTTATCAAGGGTTCCGTCTATGGCGGCAGCGAGAATGGCTACGTGCAGCAGGATACGCATGTGACAATATCGGGCGGTCAGATAGGCAACGGATATGTTCAGATGGATGATGATGGTACATACTTGGACAAACTGGAATCTCCTAAAACTCCCAAGGCCGTTAACCGTCGCTATACTACTACAGAGTGGACGGAAGGACGTCTAATATTAGGAGCTGGTGACCGGGAAGAATTGAAAACTCTAGTGGGTGTTGGTGAATCGGCAATCTATTACACAACCTCTCTTCCCGAATGTGCCAGCTGGCAGTATGGAACTCCATACGCACCGTACGATAAGGATGCTGATGCAAGTGGCAACTATCCCTCTGGTTCAGCAGTCTCAACAGCTGAAGGTGGCCGCTCTACAGGCTCCGACGGTCATACCTTCTATGGCAACGTGTTCGGTGGCGGCTCGGGCTACTACCCCTACAAGCCGGGCCGGTGGTTTGAGGATGCTGGTTCAGTCTATGGCAATACCGTGGTGGACATCACGGGCGGTCATATCCTGACCAACGTCTATGGCGGAAATGAGATGACCGATGTGGGTACGTATGAACTGGATAGCAATGGCAAGCCGACAACAAAGACTACGTCTGGAGGCAAGTGTACCATTAATATGTCTGGCGGCACCATCGGTGTGCCTCGTACCTTGAAGCAGATTGAAGCCCACCCCGTCACCTGCTACCTCTTCGGTGCGGGCAAGGGCGACCAGCGCGTGTTCTTCAACAAGAGCACTAACGTGGGAGACGTTGAGGTGAACGTCACGGGCGGCACCATCTACGGCTCCGTCTACGGCGGCGGTGAGGATGGCCACGTGATGCGCGATGTGGAGCTGACCATTGAGAATACCACAGTGACGGTTCCTGCGCAAGGTGAAGGCCAAAGTGCCACCACTTCAACAACAAAGCCGAAGATTGGCACCTTTGGCACCAGCGGCGAAGACGGCAACGTGTTTGGCGGTGGCCGTGGCTTCGCTGGTAATGCCTACACGGCTGGTAATGTAGCTGGCAGCGTCAAGATGGTAATCAATGGCGGTGATATTCTCGGCTCTGTCTATGGCGGTGGACAACTCGCCTCCGTAGGCTACGGACTCTTCGAGTCTACCAATACCACTAATTATGGTGTTATGCAAGCTGATGATAAAGATGACAACGGAACAACCACCGACTACTACACTGAGGGAGCTGCCAGACCCGGTCGCGGTCACATCGACATCACTATCAGTGGCGGCACCATCGGTAATTCATACGAATACATTATTCCTAAGACTGGTGAAGGCGGCAATACTCCGAATACCATATCAGAAACAGACTTTACCAAGTGGGCTACCACTACAGGTGGGGATTGGGATAAGTGGAAGGAGCACAACAACATCCCCCATACGGAGTTTGACACCACCACCGGACGCGTGTCCCACACCAAGGGTGGCAACGTCTTTGCCGGTGGCATGGGACGCATGTATCAGCTGGATGGTACAACCCCGATTTCATCTGTTGACTGGTGGAAAATGGGCTGTGTCAAGAGTACTACGCTGACCATCAAAGAAGATGCCGAAATCAAGGGTACTGCCTTTGGCGGTGGCGAGCTGGGCCAGGTGGTAGGATATCATATTGCCAAGAACGCTGCAAATACAAATGTCAATGTAGGTACTGAAGTGATTATCAATGGCGGTACCATCGGCACTGAGATGGAAGAATCTATCACGACACCTGCCCAGGGGGAAACTCCTGCTTCGACATCTAATTACACCCGCTTCATCTATGGCAGCGTCTTTGGTGGTGGCTATGGAAGCCTCATGGAAACGTTGGGCAGTTCTCATCCCAAGTATATTGCCGGACGTGTAATGGCTGGAACGAAGGTTGAGATGACGGCTGGCGAGGTGCGGGCCAGTGTCTATGGCGGTGGCAAAATGGCTGCCGTTGGCGAGTCGAAAACGCTGGACGAGACACTGACTGAGGGCTTTACTGGAGATACCCATGTGATAGTCAGTGGCGGTACTATCGGTAAAGCGCCCGTTACGCTTCCCGGCGGCAGCCTTCGCTATTTCGGTGGTGCAAAGATGGGTAATGTCTATGGCGGCGGCAGCGGTCATAACAACACTGTGCGAAGCGGTCATGTTTATGGTAATACCAACGTGAACATCAGTGGCGGTAATATATACCATAATGTATATGGTGGTGGCGCCTATGGTACGGTGGGTGATTTCACGTACGACATGAAGTATGATGCTGCTGCTGGAACGGATAAGGTTAATGGTGTTTCTGGTCTCCATACAGATCACCCCAACTCTGGTGTTGCAACAGTCACCATCACTGGCGGCACCATCGGCGTCGACGGCAAGGAGAACGGCATGGTGTTCGGCTCGTCGCGAGGCGATATCAACAAGCCGGGCGAGCGCGATGACTACACGGCCTGGGTCTACGACACGCATGTCACCATAGGTGATTCTTGTTCTCAGACTGGGCCTCAAATCAATGGTACTGTCTATGGCAGCGGTGAGAACGGACACGTCTTCAATGACACCAAGGTGAACATTCATAGCGGTACTATCGGCATATGTGAGAATAGCGATGCCGGCTATACCGTTACGTCTGGCGGAAAGACCTACAGCGGTGCAGCCTATCCCTACCGTGGCAATGTCTATGGCGGCGGTTGCGGTACTGACAAGTATTATTCGAATCATGCCTTAGAGACCCACGATGGCGGAGGTGACTCCTTCAACCCCTTGGCCGGTATCGTGTATGGAAAAACCACAATTAATATTTATGGAGGTCATGTAGTGCGCAATGTCTATGGTGCCGGTGCTATGGGTTCGGTGGGCGGTTCTCCTGATGATTCCGACACCGATTCCGGTAAAACCACAATCAATGTCAAAGGCGGCATCATTGGTATGGACGGCAATGGCAATGGCAATGTCTATGGCTCGGCACGTGGCAGCGAGGGTGTTTCTGCTGATTTGGCTAACGTCAAGAATACTGTGATCAACATCGAGAATGGTGCCGACGTGAAAGGCTCAGTCTTCGGCGGTGGCGAGGCTGGTACGGTGAAAGGCAGCGTGGCGGTCAATATGAAGGGCGGTACAGTATACAAAGACATCTACGGCGGCGGTGCATTGGCCGACACGAATACCAGCAACGTCAGTGAGTCTGAGTCTAACACCACCAATGTCAACCTCACTGGCGGCACCGTGAAGGGCGATGTCTATGGTGGCGGCTTGGGAAGGCTGGCAAAGGATGCTGTCACTGCCGTCGAGGCCAAGGTCTACGGCACCGTGCTGGTGGAACTGAACAAACCAGAAACTACTACCACAACTACGGGTGAGGGAGAAAGTGCAACCACCACTACTACCTCCACCTACGGCGACTGCGTGGTGAAGGGCACCATCTTCGGCTGTAACAATCTGAACGGAAGTCCGCAGAAAGATGTCACTGTGCATATCTATAAGACGTTGACGAAGAGTGGAGGCACCGAACAGGCAAAGCCCACCAAGAACACTAATACCTACGAGCTGGAAGCCGTCTATGGCGGCGGCAACTTGGCGGCCTTCTATCCTGACGATCCCACGGCAAGGGCAACGGCCAAGGCCAACGTCATCATCGACGGGTGTAACCTGACCAGCATCCAGAGCGTCTATGGCGGCGGCAATGCTGCCTCTACGCCGGAAACGAATGTCACCGTCTATGGCACCTACGAGATTGGCGCGGTCTTCGGCGGTGGTAACGGCTACGACAACTATACGCTCGACGGCAAGACCTACCAGAACCCTGGTGCCAACGTGGGCTACCGTAGCTACGCCTACCATGTTACGACAGGAGAAACGGGCTATGATGCCTCTACTCATGGTTCTGGAACAGCAGCCGACCCGTACAAGGTGTTCGAGTTTGACTCCTCGGCAGGTGCCGACAAAGATGCCTCGACCAAGGAGAAGCGTGAGACCAACTACGCTTACGGCTCGGGTAAGACTCAAGTGAACATCTATGGCGGTACGGTTCATGCCGTCTATGGCGGATCCAACTCGAAAGGTAACGTGCGCGTGGCTTCTGTGGCCCTGCTCGACGGTGAAGCAGTAGCCGAAGGCGAAGAAGGCTATTGTGACTTCAATGTCGACGAGGCTTACGGTGGCGGTAAGAATGCCGACATGGACGGTACGGCCACGCTGATAATGAGGTGTATAAAAGGTATGAATCAAGTCTATGGCGGTGCTGAGGATGCCGATGTGCTGGACAATGTGGTGCTTAACATCACCAACGGCACCTTCGGCCAGGTGTTTGGCGGCAACAACAAGGGCGGTCGTGTGGCTGGCTCCATCACCGTGAACATCGAGGAGACAGGCTGTAAGCCGGTCATCATCGGCGAGCTCTACGGCGGCGGCAACATGGCAGGCTACTCCATCTATGGCTATAAGCAGGTAACGGAAAACGGCAAGACTGTCTGGAAACCTCGTCTGTCAGACAGCGATGCCGGTACTGGCCCTGCAACTCCATACGCTTCTCCCGTCGTCAACGTGAAGTCGTTCACGGGCATTGGCAATATCTTCGGCGGCGGCTATGGTGCCGGTGCTGTGATGGTGGCCGACCCGACGCTGAACATCAACGTGGTGAAGGGTAGGTATAGCGAACAGACATCACATGAGCGGTTCACTAATTATTCGAAAGAGGCTGATCCTAATAATGCAGGAAAGGAACGGTATACCAAGAAAATAGACGGTCGTGATGTATATGTTCCTGCCCACGAAGTAGGAACCATCGGTGCCATCTACAACGTCTACGGCGGCGGTAATGCGGCTGAGGTCATCGGTACGCCGCATGTGAACGTTGGTACATTGGCGGGTGAGCCTATCACGCTGGTAACGCAGGCCAACGAGCTTGCTGCTGTCGAGGGTGTCGATATTCGCGGCAATGTCTTTGGTGCTGGTAACAATGCAGAGGTGACTGGCAACACAGATGTGGTCATCGGCAAGAACAACAACACTAAGACCTACAGCTTCACATCGTATAGTGCTGAAAATGATGGTACTGCCTGGTCTTCGGGTCTGGCACGAACCACGGGCGAGACAAAGAACGGCCTGTCTGAGGTGGTCATCTTGACCAACGGCAGTTATCCGGAATTCGTAGGCCAGAAGTTCTATGTCAATCAGAGTGCAACGGCAAACGGCAGTACAAGGTATGAACTGCAGAAGGACGTAAATGGAACTTTGACATCTGCTGGACTGTGGGTCGCCATCCGTCCGACCTACAAGTTCACATCGTATGGTGCAGCAAGTGGTGGCACTCAGTATAGCACGGGTACCGCCATCGCTACTGGCAACGTCGAGACCTTCAGCGACAACAAGGAGTACATGCAGATTTTGGTGCTCACCAATCCTCAATACCAAGAATGGGTAGGCAGGAAGTACTACGTCATCAAGAGCGCCACAACTGGTGAATCTCGTTATCAGTTGTACAATGCTGACGGAACTGCCGAATCTGTCTGGGTCTCAATAAGTGAGTAAAGAATATGGAACGATTCTTCAACACCGCCGGACCGCAGAAGCCCGACCTCCACTACACCATCGACCCGCTGAGCCGGTTCGACCTTGACGACGTGCTGATGCTCATCCGTCAGCAGAAGTATTTTGTACTGCACGCCCCTCGGCAGACGGGCAAGACATCGTGTATGCTGGCCCTGCGCGACTTGCTAAACCAGCGAGGTGACTACATCGCCGTGTATGTCAACGTGGAGGCTGGCCAGGCTTCGAGGGACAAAGTAGAAGAGGTGGTGGGGTCAACGTGTGACACCCTGGCCGAGCGCTTCCGGCAGTTATTGCAGTCGGATCTGCCATTGGAGATACGTGAGTCTACCCGCAAGCTGAAGAGCGACTCCATGCTCACTGTGTTCCTGCAGCGTCTCAGTCAGGCCCTGCCCAAGCCCATAGTGCTCTTCATCGACGAGATAGATGCCTTGGTGGGCGACTCGCTCATCAGTGTGCTGCGGCAGATTCGTTCCGGCTATGAGAGTCGTCCGCAGGCGTTCCCCAACAGCATCATCCTCTGCGGTGTGCGCGATGTGCGCGACTATCGCATCCAGACCAGTGGCAAGGACATCGTCACCGGCGGCTCGGCGTTCAACATCAAGAGCAAATCACTGCGTTTAGGCAATTTCACCCCAGAGGAAGTGCATAAGCTGTATATGCAGCACACCAAAGAGACTGGCCAGCAGTTCCGCGATGATTGTTTCCCTCTGCTGTGGCAAGCCACGGAAGGACAGCCATGGTTAGTGAACGCGGTGGGCTATGAAGTAACTTGGGAGATACGCGAGAACCGCAATCGGTCGGTGCTCATTACGAAAGAGATGATTGAGCGGGCCATTGAGAACATCATATACCGCCGCGACACCCACATCGACATCCTTATTGACAAGCTCTCGGAGCCGCGTGTGAAGCGCGTCATAGAGCCGATACTGGCCAACAGCGAGGAGCCTGATGAGAAAAAGATGTCGGATGAAGACATACAGTACGTAAAGGACATGGGGCTGGTGGTCAAGGAGCGGGGCAAACCCCTGCGTATCAGCAATGCCATCTACCGCGAGATTATCCCCCGTGAGCTTACGGCCAGCACACAGCAGCAACTGTTGCAGCAGCCCCAATGGTATCAGCGCGAGGACGGCGGCATTGACATGGAGAAGCTGCTGCAGGCCTTCCAGCAGTTCTTCCGCGAGAACAGCGATGCCTGGATAGGCCGCTTCGACTATGCTGAGGCCGGACCGCAGCTGCTGCTACAGGCTTTCTTGCAGCGAATCGTCAGCGGTGGAGGTTATATAGACCGTGAGTATGGACTCGGACGCAAGCGCACCGACCTGCTCATCCGCAAGCCGCTGACCGACCAGCCCGGTGGCCCTGTGCAACGCATCGTTCTGGAGCTTAAAATCAAACGCCTGAAGGACGGCCTCGACACACTCGTAGAGAAGGGACTGGAGCAGACTTCCGAGTATATGGACACCGTGGGCAGCGTGGACGAAGGCCACCTTGTCGTGTTTAACCGCGACGGGCAGCTGTCGTGGGACGAGCGCATCTGGCACCGCTCTATGTCCTACGCGGGGCATCCCGTTATGGTCTGGGGTATGTGATTGAACGATGGAGGTGAACGAGCTGATAACTGCCGTGAACGATGCGGTGTGGGGCTATGTGCTCATCTTCGCATTGGTGGGTTGCGGGCTGTGGTTCACGTGGCGCACACGCTTTGTGCAGTTCCGAATGGTGGGCGAGATGCTGCGGCTGCTCGCCGACTCGGCAGTAGACACGGTGGAGTCGCAGGTCAGGGAGCAGGGTGAAGGCCGGCGAAAGCATATCTCGTCGTTTCAGGCTTTTGCCGTCAGCGTGGCCACACGTGTGGGCACGGGCAATCTGGCTGGCGTGGCCTCGGCCATTGCCATCGGCGGGCCGGGTGCTGTGTTCTGGATGTGGGTCATCGCCCTTGTCGGCTCGGCCACGGCTTTCGTGGAGTCGACGCTGGCCCAGTTATTTAAGCAGAAGCACAAGGATTCTTTCATCGGCGGCCCTGCCTACTACATCCAGCGGGGCTTGCGCCAGCGGTGGATGGCGGTGCTGTTTGCCGTGCTCATCACGTGTCAGTTCGGCCTTTCCAATAACTCCATCCAGGCCAACACCATTTGCGGCGCCATGCAGGAGGCTTTCGGCTGGTCGCCTGCGTGGGTGGGGGCTGTGCTGGCTGCTGTCGCTCTGTTCATCGTCTTTGGTGGCATCCAGCGCATCGCCCAAGTCAGCGCCGTGCTGGTGCCTGTGATGGCTCTGGGCTATATGGTGCTGGCCGTTGTGGTCGTTGTGATGAACATTGGACTGATTCCGCATGTGCTGAAGGTCATTGTGCTTGATGCCTTTGGTGTGGAGCAAGTGGTTGGTGGCGGACTTGGTGCCACTATTATGATTGGTGTGAGGCGTGGCCTCTTCTCCAACGAGGCAGGCGAGGGCAGCGCACCCAATGTGGCGGCCACGGCAAGCGTGAGCCACCCCGTGAAGCAGGGTCTCATCCAGGCGCTTGGCGTCTTTACCGACACATTGCTCGTCTGCTCTTGCACGGCATTCATCATTCTTATCAGCGGCCTTTACCAAGTGCCGGAACTGAACGGCATTGCCCTCACGCAGTCGGCTTTGCAGAGTGAGGTGGGGGCGGCAGGGCCTGTGTTCGTAGCCATTGCCATCCTGCTCTTCGCCTTCTCCAGCATTATCGGTAATTATTATTACGGCGAGGCCAACATCCGTTTCATCACGCCCAACCCCACGGTGATGACGGTCTATCGCATTTGTTCGGCAGGCGTGATGGTGATGTTCGGTGCCTTGGCCAGTTTTGAGTTGGTGTGGAGCATTGTCGATTTCTTCATGGCATTCCTCACCGCCTGCAACCTTGTGGCCATCGTGCTGTTGGGCCGCTACGCCTTCCGTCTGCTCGACGACTATCGCCGCCAGAAGCGCCAAGGCATCAAGGAGCCTGTCTTCCACCGCCGACAGTTGCCGGAACTGGAAGACAGGCTCGAATGTTGGGAGTAAATAACCACTAATTTCGCTAATGGCGCTACCGCATTCAAAACAACAGCAGTTGACTCTTGCCGCCAATACTTTTGCGCAGCTATTCGTGTAATTCGTGCAATTCGTGGTTCACCACTAATTTCACTAATGAAGCAATTCGTGGTTAGAAATTTGGTTCGTCCAAACTATGACTTTGGTTCGTCCAAACCAGGAGTTTGGTTCGTCCAGATTTTCAGGTCTGCCTAACGCTCGAATTGGAATAGGTCGTCCATTGTCACTGTGGAATAGATGCTGTCAGAATAGTTGTTCTGTTTCAGCCCGTAAGTGGTTACCAGCACCGTGTGGATGGTGTCTTTCGTCTTTGTGAAGTGAGTGAAAACGGCGTTCCTCTCTCGCAACTGTTCTGCATATTTCCCAGTCACCACAAATTCCGCCTGACAGTATTTCATTTCACAGACATCAATAATGTGGTCGCCCCGGCAGAGCAACAGGTCTATCTGCACGCCGGGCCATTCGGTTCCGTCCTTGTCCGTCTGCTTGGGCGAGGCCCATGTGCAAACATTCGTAAGCACGCCCTTGATGCTCAGTGCTCCCCGGATTTGGATGAGATGATGGAGGCAAACTTGCTCGAAGGCATACTTCTCCTTTTTGCCGTAAGCCGAATATTCGCGGATGAAGTCACATTTGCACAGGTTTTTCAGCACTTCGGTCAGGTTGCCGCCGTACAAATAGTTTTTGGATTGTGCAAATATTATTCGTCCGAAAGTGCAAAAAATAATGAGATTCGGACAGAGAATAAACGATAGCTCGTCCGAATCGTGTAAAAAATCGACGATTCGGACGAGCTATCTTTGCGTGATGCGGTCAGCAGCCCTCGCGGTAGAAGTCGAGTGATTCCTCTATTTCCTGGCGTGTGGCGGTCTGGTCGATGCGGATGTCGCCGATGTCGCCGAGGAGGGTGAAGTTGATGCGGCCGGCGGTGTTTTTCTTGTCGTGGGTCATCAGTTCGAGCAGGGCGGGGTAGTCGTCGCAGGTGATGGGCATACGGCCGTAGTTGTCGAAGATGAAACGGACGGTCTGCCGCATTTTGTCGACGGGGAAGCCAGTCTTTGCTACGCTCAAGTACAGTTCGCACACCAGCCCCCAGGCCACAGCATAGCCGTGGAGTACGGGCTTGCGCTGCAGAGCGAGGCTCTCGAAGGCGTGGCCCACGGTGTGCCCCAGGTTCAGGGCCTTGCGTATGCCCTTTTCGGTGGGGTCTTCCTCGACGATGCGCTCCTTCACGGCCACGCTCTTGGCCAGGAGCATGCGCAACTGTGCGCCGTCGGCCTCCACGGGGTCGAAGCGGAGCAGTTCGGCCCAGTGCTCACTGGTCGAAATGAGGCCGTGCTTGAGCATTTCGGCATAGCCGGAGAGCATATTCTCGGCGTCGAGGGTGGACAGGAAAGTCGTGTCGAGGAACACGCTGCGGGCCTCGCTGAACACGCCCACCTCGTTCTTCAGTCCGCCGAAGTTGATGCCCGTTTTGCCGCCCACCGAGGCGTCGACCATAGAGAGCAGGGTGGTGGGGATGTTGATGTAGGCTAGTCCGCGCTTGAACGTCGATGCTGCGAAGCCGCCCAGGTCGGTCACCATACCTCCGCCCAGGTTGACCAGCAGCGAGTGGCGTGTGGCCCCCAAGCGCTGCAGTTCACTCCACACGTGGCTGACGCTGTCGAGCGACTTGTTGGTGTCGCCGGCGGCAATGCTGATGACCTCGGCCCCCTCCAGGCACTTCAGCCCCTGCACCAGGGGCAGGCACAGGCGGCGGGTGGTCTCGTCGGTGAGGATGAAGGTGCGGTCGGCACCGACGGCGCTGACGGCCTGGGAAAGCAGCGTCTCCAGCCGTTCTACGATGAATACTTTCTGTCGTTCCATTATGTTTTCAGATTGAACACACGGTTTACATTTTCGTTGGTCTGTCGGGCAATTTCCGCCTCGTCCACGCCGTAACATTCGGCCAGCCGGCGTAGCACGTGGGCCACGAAGGCAGGCTCGTTGCGCTGGCCGCGCAAGGGCACGGGGGCCATATAGGGCGAGTCGGTCTCTAAAACGATGCGGTCGAGCGGAACCGTAGGGTGCTGCGGGTCGCCGCCCACGAGGGTTTCGGGCAGGTTCGACTTCTTGAACGTGAGCACACCGCCAATGCCCAGCACGAAGCGGGGGAACTGGAGCAACTGCTTGGCTTCCAGCGCGTTTCCAGTAAAACAATGGAACACGCCGCCAGGCAGTCGGTCGGCATATTTCTTGATGATGGCCACCAGTTCGTTTTGTGCCTTGCGGCAGTGAATCATCAGCGGCAGGCCTGTCTCGACCGACCACCGCACCTGTTCCTCGAAGGCCAGCAACTGCTCCTGTTCGAACTCGCGGCTCCAGTAGAAGTCGAGGCCCACCTCGCCAATAGCACACAGCCGTGAGCGGTGGGCGTTGAGCAATGGGCGCAGGGTCTGCAACTGTTCGCGCCAGTCGGCCCGCACCTCTTCGGGATGCAGTCCCACCATAGGGAAGAGCACGCCCGGATGCTGCTGGCAGAGTTGCAGGATGCGCTCCGACGATGCCACGTCGATGGCGGGTACGAGCATTGTTCCCACCCCAGCGGCCTGTGCGCGGGCAATCACCTCGTCGCAGTCGGCAGCATATTCGTCGCCGTCCAGATGGGTGTGCGTGTCAATGAATTGGTATTCGGCCATTGCTGTTTGAATTAACAGCCGACCACTGCTCCTGTGAGCGGTAGCCGGCTGCGATAGTTGTATAAAGACTGAATTCTGATTTAGAAGAAGAGGTAGCGGTTATCCTGCACATTAGCGCGGTTCTGCAGTTCCTGGAAAGCCAGTCCGAGCGCCTGCTGAACAGTCTGCTGGCGCAACTGCGATGCTTCCTTCTTCTCGTCGTACTGTGCGCCCTCGCGCTGCTTGCGGTCAAGCACCTGGAAGACGTAGGCACCGCCCTGGCCCTTCACCACTGACTTGCTGAAGGCACCCTTCTCGGTTCCGGCCACGGCACCGCTAAGAGCGGGCTCAGGCATACCCACGGCCTGCACATAGACGGGGGCACGGAAGGTGATGAACGACACGGTATCGACCTTGGCACCAGCCTTCTGGGCATCGTCGATGCTCTTGACGGCGGCCAGTTTCTCGCTCAGCTTGGCGAACTTCTTGTCGCGGATGACCTCCTGGCGCAACTCGTCGGCCACGGCATCCTGTGCGAGGAATCCTTCGGGATTAACCTTGTCGAGAGCAACCACCACGAGATAGTCGTTGTTGCCGCAACGGTCGTAGACCTGTGACACGTTGCCCTTCTTGGCGTCGTTGAAGAGCCACTTCACGGCGTCGTGTGTGCCGTGGATGTTGGCGATATTGTGCACGTTGTTGGCGATAGTGCGGTCAACGATGTTGAAGCCATACTCGGCGGCATGCTCCTGCAGGCCCTCGATGGTCTGGTTCTCGCTGACATACTGGCTGAACTTGTTGAAGGCGTCGCTGTAGGTCTCGTTGGAGAAGTTGATGGTGCGCTTCACGATGGCCACATCATACTTGTCGACGTTGTGACGGCGGTCGGTCACCTGCAGCACCACGTTGCCCTGCGAGAGTTTCAGGTTCTTCAACTCGTTGGTGGGCAGAGTGAGCAGCGTCTGGAAGTAGAGCTTGTTGTCGGCATCGATATTCTGCATAGCCTGATACTGTGCCGATGTGAGCCAAATCTTGGCGCCGGCCTGGCCGTAGTTCTTTGCGATGGAGTCGAAGGGAACACCCTGCTTGAGGGCGGTCATGATGCTGTCGGCCGACTTTGCCGAAGCGTCGATAGTGCTGCGGCCCACGAGCGTAATCATACGGAACTCGATGCTGTCGGGCATCTGTGCCTTGCTGATGAGTTTCACCACGTTGAACGTGTTGTCTGAACGGGTCTCGAAGGGCTTCGACACTTGTCCGACCTGCATAGAATCAACAGCAGCGGCAATGTCGCGGGGCAGGGCGGCACGAGTGACAGGAAGTCCAATGTATGCGCTCTCTGACTGGGCTGCTCTGATGATGTCAGTCACGCTGATGCTGTCGGCGCGGAAGTCGTTCTCGGCAGCCACCATCTGCTTCATAAGCTCGTCGCGGTCGGCCTGCGAAGCCACCACCTGATAGGCCACGTACTTGATGTCGCGGGTCTCCTGGTAGGTCTTGAAGCCGTTTTTCTTCTCGTTGTACTTGGCTTTCAAGTCAGCATCGGAAACCTCCACGTCGTTGTCATTGACCTGCGAGTAGGGCAGGGCAGCGAGCAAAATCTGCGACTCGGTGTTCTGTGCCTCGAAAGCGGCCTTTGCCGAAACGCCGTTGGTTGACACACAACCGGCCAGCAGCGTTTGGTACTTGTTCATCAACAGGTTCTGGCGAAGCATACGCTCTGCCACCTGCCAGCAGCGCTCGAAGAGGGCAGCCTGCTCGCCATAGCGTGGGTCGACGGATGCGTTCTGGCGCAGAGCCTCACGATATGATGAAACCTGGTTGAGGTCGAACTTGCGGGTCTGCTTGTTGACAAATTCCGAAATGAGGGGAATCTGTGAAAGTATGGAACTTGAGCCGTCCTGCAGGATGGCTGCCAGCTCGTCGTTGGTGACGGTGATGCCCAGCTTCTCAGCCTCGGCTGCCACAATCTGATTCTGGACGTAGTTCTGCCAGATGTAGTCACGCAGACTGTTCATCTCGTCTTCGCCCAAATTATCGCGGCCCTGCATCTTCAGCAGTTCCTGATACTCGTCGACAAGCGTCTGGTACTCCTGAATGTTAAGCTTCTCGCCAAGCACTTTGCCGGCCACTTGTCCGCTGGCTGCCGAGCGCGACCTGATAAAATCACCAAAGGGTTCTGCAATGAAGAAGAACAGAACCACGCCTAGGATAATCACGAGGAAAGTTCCCCAACTCCTAATTTTTCCAATTGCTGCCATTTCTTTTTAGTAAAATTGCTTTTAATTATTATTTTTTCTTATTGTTTTCAAATTCAGCTTGCAAAGGTACTAATATTTTGTGAAACAACGATAACTTTTTACGAAAAATTGACTTTTTGGCCCATTTTTGTGGCAAGTTTTGTGTTAAGGGAGTTGTGAGAAGTGCTTGCGCCCCTTGACATAGTACTGCCAGAGCAGCGAGAAACGGCGCCGTTCAGGTATGTCTTCGGCTGTCCGATTCTGCTGTATGTGCTGGCGGTCGGCCTTGAAGTTGTCGCGCCACCGCTTGAAGTCGCGGCGGGCGCGGAAGACGGCCTTGAAGTCGCCAACGTTCCCCTTGAGCATCAGCATCTGCCAGGCGGCCAGATAGTCGAGCCACCAGCGACAGCGCATCACGTGGCGCAGTTCGCTGTCTGGCAGGCACTTGTAGAGCATCGTCAGGTTGTTGCGGAAATTGAGGTAGGTCTTCCTGGGGTTGCCCTTTGGCAGTGTGCCGCCCCCCACGTGATAGACCTGGCTTTCGGGCAGGCAATAGATTTTGTAGCCACGCAGTCTCATACGCCAGCAAAGGTCAATCTCCTCGCTGTGGGCGAAGAAACGGGCGTCGAGTCCACCCACCTCTTTATATATACGCGCACGTACGAGGAGAGCGGCCCCGGTGGCCCACATCACGGGGGCGACATAGTCGTACTGCCCGTCGTCGCGCTCCACGGTTTCGAACAGGCGCCCTCGGCAGAAGGGGTAGCCGTAGCGGTCGATGAAGCCTCCACAGGCTCCGGCATATTCGAACATATCTCTGTCGTGTATGGCCAGCAACTTTGGCTGGCAGGCGGCCACCTCCTGGTGTGCGTCCATAAACTCCAGCAGGGGCGTCAGCCAGTGGTGGGTCACCTCGATGTCGCTGTTCAGCAGCAGATAGTACTCGGCGTCTATCTGTGCCAAGGCGCGGTTGTAGCCCTCGGCAAAGCCCCAGTTACGGTCAAAGCGGATGAGGTGCACGTCGGGGAAATGCTCTTGCAGCAGTTGGAGGCTGTCGTCGGTCGAGGCATTGTCGGCTACGTAGACGGTGGCCTCCTCGCGTGAGTATTGCAACACGCTGGGCAGGTATTGGCGGAGCATGTGGGCGCCGTTCCAGTTGAGTATGACGATGGCTGTTTTGTCCATGTTCGCTTGCTATTGTTGGTTGTCGTCGGTAATGATGCTGGCCCTGAGGGCGTCGCGGGTGGCGTTGAAGTCGCCCAGACGCACGCGGAGCAGTTGGTTGTCGTAGTCAGGACGGGCCAGTACAGGAGGCAGTTCCACCCTGATATAATTGCGCGTAAAGCCGTGCATGGCCTTGCCCCGTGGGGCTTTCTCGAAAAGCACTTCAGCCTCCTGGCCGATATGGGCGGCGTAGAAATCGTGCGTCTTGTTGTCGGAGAGGTCGAGCAGCACCTTGCTGCGCAGCCTCTTCTCCTGTGCCGTCACTATATAGGGAATTTTCAGCGCGGCTGTGCCTGGTCGCTCCGAATAGGGGAAGACGTGCAACTGCGTGACGGGCAGGTCGGTGAGCAGTTGGCGGGTCTCCTCAAAACACTCAGGTGTCTCCCCCCTGCTGCCCACCATCACGTCGATGCCGATGAAGGCATCGGGCATTTCACTTTTTATCTTCAGTATCTTGTCGGCAAAGAGTTGGCGGTCGTAGTGGCGGTGCATCAGTTTGAGCACCGTGTCGCTGCCGCTCTGCAAGGGGATGTGGAAATGAGGCATGAAAGCGCGGCTGTGGTGGGCGCAGTAGTCGATGAGTTCGTCGGTGAGGAGGTCGGGCTCCAGGCTGCTGATGCGGTAACGGCAGATGTCCTCCACATCGTCGAGGGCCTTCACCAAGTCGATGAACCGCTCGCCAGTAGTCTTTCCGAAGTCGCCAATGTTCACGCCCGTAAGCACTATCTCCTTTCCGCCCTCGGCGGCTGCCTGCTTGGCCTGCTCCACCAGCGAGGCGATGGTCGGATTGCGGCTGAAACCGCGTGCGAAGGGGATGGTGCAGTAGGTGCAGAAATAGTCGCAGCCGTCTTGCACCTTTAGGAAGTAGCGGGTGCGGTTGCCGCGAGAGCAAGAGGGTGCAAAGGTCTTGATGTCCTTCACGTGCGACTGCCTCACCACCATTGCCGGTTTGCCGTTGGAGCCGGTTGGCACCCTTTGGCTCCAAGCCTCAGAGAGAAATTGCAGCAGCGTGGCCTTCTCGTTAGAGCCGAGCACCAGGTCTACGCCCTCAATGCCGCTCACCTCGTCGGCTTCCAGTTGGGCATAACAGCCCGTCACCACCACAAAAGCTCCAGGATGCTGACGCACCAGCCGGTGAATGGCTTGTCGGCACTTGCGGCTTGCCACCTCGGTCACCGAACACGTGTTTATCAGGCAGATGTCGGCCTGTTCGCCTTTGGCCGCCGTGCGCACGCCCATCTCCCGCAGCAAAGTGCCGAAGGTGGACGTCTCAGAGAAATTGAGTTTGCACCCCAGCGTAAAAAATGCCGCCGACTTGCCTTGAAATGCCGATGAGTCTATCATACCTTTTTATTATATTATGGAACAGGGTGCAAAGGTACTCAAAAAATCGCAAATAGAGGCCTTTTTCCCAAAAATTCGGTTGAGTGTAGATTTGATACCATTTTTTAACATTTAGTATATGGCTGTTTTTCAGTATATTACGTAAAAGTTACAAAAAGGAGCCAAAAAAAATCGTAAAAAAATTATCGTTGTATTAAAAAAATGCCTACCTTTGCAGCGTTTTAATAAACCAATGATTGTTTTACAGATTTTAAAAAGCAAAGAAATGAAAAAGATTGCATTTATGTTCGCAGCTGCTGCAATGTTTGTAGCATGTGGTTCTGGTGAGCAGAAGCCCGCCGCTGAGGTTGCTGAGCCCGTTGAGGTTATTGAGGAGGCTGTTGCTCCTGTTCTTACTGCTGAGGACTCTGCCGCTGTTGCAGCTATGTTCGAGGGTCAGGAAGTTGCTGATTCCGTTCTGCAGGCTGCTTACGACTCAATCCTGGCCGCCAAGAGCGTGGTTGAGGAGGTTGTTGAGGCTGCTGCCGACGCTGTCGAGGCTGCTACTGAGGAGTAATCCTTCCCCTATAGCGAACCTAAGTTTGAAAAAGATGTGCTTGCAAAGGCACATCTTTTTTTGTTATGCTAGTCAGTAGAACATCTTAATATATGCTAAAAAAGGGTAAGTAGCGTCGGAGCAATGTCTTTTTTTGCAAAAATATTAATACCTTTGCACACTCAAATTGGACGACTAATCATATTGTGATGAAAATTAAGACCGCTTTACTGCTGTTGACAATGGCCTACTCTGCCGTTCAGGCACAGGTGAATATCGATATTGATGCCCAGAATCGTGGGCCGCGCATCAGCCCTACACACTATGGCATCTTCTTTGAAGACATCAATCATGCTGCCGATGGCGGACTGTATGCCGAACTCATACGCAACCGCTCTTTCGAAGACGGGCCACGCTACGGCGCTCCTGCTGATATGCAAGGCTGGACCACATACGCTGCAGCACCGTCGCAACTCCAAGCCAAACTCATTCAGCCCACCAAGAAGGCTCCGCTGCTCAACGCTGTGCAACATAACGCTTTGGAACTGACCGTCAACGCCACGCCGGCATCGCCTGTCTGTCTTGTCAACGAAGGCTTTTGGGGCATCAATACCGTGCAGGGACGCACCTACCGCCTCTCTTTCTGGGCCAAGGCTCTGAAGTATAAGGGTGGAGCGGTGAAGGCCACGCTCTGCTCAAAGGATGGCGGCGACATCTATGCCGAGGCCAGCATCACACTCGACACCAAATCCAAGGAATGGAAGAAATATACTGCCACGTTGCAAGCCAACGACAACGACCCGAAGGCACAGTTTGCGCTCGTCTTCGACGGTACGGGCGTGGTTTGCCTCGATGTGGTGAGCCTCTTCCCCCCGACTTTCCGCAACCGCGAAAATGGCATGCGCCCCGATTTGGCCAATATGCTCTGGCAGATGCATCCGAAATTTATGCGTTTCCCTGGCGGCTGTTTCGTGGAGGGTCAGGAGAGTCCTGACAATGCTTTCCGCTGGAAGCGCACCATCGGCCCCATTGAGGAGCGCGAGGGACACTGGAACGTGAACTGGGGCTATCGCACGACCGACGGCATCGGTTTCCACGAGTATCTCCAGTTGGCTGAAGACCTGGGTGCAAAGCCGCTCTACGTAGTCAATGTGGGCCTGTGGCACGGTGGACTGACCCCTGTCGACTCGCTGCAGCCCTGGATTGACGAGACGCTTGGCGCTCTGGAGTATGCCAACGGTCCCGTCTCCTCGAAATATGGTGCTCTGCGCGCAAAGTACGGCCATCCTGAGCCTTTCAACATTGAGTATCTGGAGATTGGCAATGAGAACAACCAGCCCGATCCGCGCCAGCAGAGCGACCGCTACTACGACCGCTACAACCTGTTCTACAAGGCCATCAAGGCCAAGTATCCTAATATCAAACTCATAGGCAACGTTGTGGCCTGGGGCGACGACAACCCCAGGTGGGAGAGCCAGTTACCCGTTGACCTGCTGGACGAGCATTACTATCGCACGCCCGGATGGTTTGCCGAGGCTTTCCATAAATATGATCGTTACGACCGTCGGGGACCGAAAATTTACGTTGGCGAATATGCTGTGACCAACGGCTTCGGTGACTTGGGCAATATGAATGCTGCACTAGGTGAGGCCGTCTATATGATGGGTATGGAGAACAACAGCGACATCGTGCCGCTGAACAGTTATGCCCCCATCTTCGTCAACGAGAACGATGCCAAGTGGCGCCCTGATATGATACGCTTCAACAGTAGTCGTGTGATGGGCACACCTTCCTATTACGTTCAGATGCTTATGCCGCGAAACGTTGGCACGCAAGTGGTGAAGGTCAGCCAGCAAAACCCCTACGAGAACATGAAGCGCAAGCCCGTCACGCCCAAGAGGAGCCGCGTGGGCTATTCCACCTGGGGCACGCAGGCCAGTTACACCCATTGCGACCCACTGCCCAAGACGGGGAAGCCTGAGTTTGTCAGCGGCAAATGGGAGATGAACGATGGCATCCTGCAACACAAAGGACGTGAGGAAGGCCCGTTGGCAATATGCAACCACGTCATTGACTCCGACCACTACACCATCCAGTGCCGTGCCCGCAAGGACAGAGGCCCAGAGGGTTTCATCATCGTGTTCAATTATGTGGACGAGCGCAACTACTGCTGGCTCAACTTTGGCGGATGGGGCAACACGCAGCACGCCATTGAGCAGATTGGCAGTGGTGGTAAGCTGCAGACTGTCATCCGCAGAGGCCGCGTAGAGCAGGGCAAGTGGTATGACGTCAAACTGCAGGTGGCAGGCGACAGCGTGAAGGCTTGGCTGGGCGACGAACTTGTCTTCGACACCGTACTGAAGCACGACACGTCGAAGGGTGTCTACTCTTCGGCCACTATAGACGAAGCCTCAGGCGAGCTTATTGTCAAGTTGGTGAACACGGGCGATATGCAGACCACCGCCAGCTTGAACTTGAAGAACTTCCGCGCCAGAGAGGCTCGTGTCATTCGCTTGGCTGCCAACGACGGTATGGATGAGAACACGCTGCAACAGCCTACCAATATCCACCCCGTGGAACAAGTGCTCACGCCTGCCTGCGAGTCGGCAGTATTGGTCGACGTTCCCGCCTATTCACTCAATATTGTCCGCATTAAACAGTAGTCCGATGAATCTCTCGTTACGTATTTACGCTATTATTTGCCTGCTGCTGACGCAGTTGCGGATGTGGGCACAGGACGATGATGAATTCAGACCGCTAAGAGACCGTGGCGATTTGAGTGATACGGATATGGACATAATGGAAGGGATGAACTACTATCATCCCCTCCACATCGATTTTAGCGACATCCTCTTGATTGTGCTGCTGATTGCCTGCTGCTACGTTTTCGGAAAAATCTGGAAAGGCTGTATTTATCTGCTGATTGCCTTCGCTGTTCTGATTTATTTCCTCAGTTAGCAGTTTCCACTTATCTGATAAAGTTGGTGCGAAGTGGATTCTCCAACTGCGGGTGTCCCTCTTCAGTAACGTTCAGTTTGCGTATCATCCAGGCCATATTGCGACCGAGGGTGCGCATAGTCTGCATACCCTCCTCGTCTCGTGCAGCCTGCCCAGGTGTTTGGCCGTAGACCATATTCCAGTACTGAGAGCTGACAACGGGCATATTCAGAATCGTAAAGTATTTGTTCAGACGGTCGAAGGCAGCTGAAGCTCCGCCCCTGCGGCATACTACTACGCTGGCTCCAGGCTTGAATCGCAGCTCATTACCCAGAGAGTAGAACACGCGGTCAAGTAGGGCGCACAACGAACCGTTGGGACCGCCGTAATAGACGGGTGAGCCGACGACCAGCCCGTCGATGCCATCCTTCACGGCTCTCCATACCTTGTAGTAAAGGTCGTCTCTGAAAGTGCATTTTGCACCGTTCCGACCGCACATCCCACAGGCGATACAACCTTGTACGGCCTGTTTGCCAATGCTGATAATCTCTGTCTCAATGCCCTCTTCGTTCAGGGTCTTCGCCACCTCGCTCAGAGCCAGCATCGTGTTGCCGTTCTCCTTGGGGCTTCCGTTGATCAATAATACACGCATGTCATTTTATGATTAATATCCTACATTTCCGAGATTTTTCCTATGCCATTGCGCTGCAAGTGCTTCTGTTCTGGATGTCCGCCGTATTTCAGCGAGCCTACGCCGTCCAAATTGCCTTGGATGCGCCTTGAGGCAAAGCAGGTGATGTTGCCTACGCCGCTGATGTCAGCCTTCACATCTTCGGCAGTCAGTTCACTTGCAATGATGTTGCCCACGCCGCTTGACGTGAACGAGACTTTTGGGGCCTTTCCTTTCAGTTCGATATTGCCCACGCCACTGCTTTCCACGATCAGTACCTCTGTGGTCAAATCCTTGATGCTGATGTTGCTCACGCCCTCGCTGTCGATATGCAGCGATGGGGTGTTGAGGCTGTCGATGGTTATATTGCCAATGCCTTCGCTGTCTATCTGGCGCAATGTCGGGCTGTAGACGATGATGTTTACGTCTTTGGCTTCTATGCCTTTCTGCATATTCTTAGCATAAGCCAGTTCCAACTCGCCCTCTTTCACTTTGAAGTTGTAGAGGTCTACGTAGTTTTCTGGGCATTTCAAGCGCACACGATAGTCGCCGTCGGTACTTTGGACGAATTTTACATGAGCCACCAAGTCAATGTCTAACTTGTCGAAGGCTTTCATTTTGTACTCTTTCTTCACAATGTTGCCACTGGGTTTCATCATACACGATGCACAGCAAAGCATCAGTACTGCCATCATCGTCATCACAACTGTTTTTTTCATTGTTGTAGTCTTTTGGAGCTATTTCTGATTGTTAGACGTAAGATAGGTACAAAAAGTTTCAAGGGGCGAGGAAAAATTATCTTTTTCTTATATGATTTCTTTGTAGTCTCGCAGAATAGTACTACCTTTGCGCAGAGTTGCAATAATTATTAAGATGAAGAGGACTGTTATCATTACCTTTCTGCTCGCTCTCGTCGCGTCGTATGGGTGGGCCAATAGAGACCTGAAGCCACGCCTTGTAGTGTGTACTGACATTGCACCGGCAGATGTGGAACCCGACGATATGGAGTCGATGGTGAGGCTGATGGCCTACGCCGACCTGTTCGAGATAGAGGCTCTCATCACGTCGGTGGGCTGGAACTGCGACCCGTACCCGAAGGAGTGGGCAGAGTATCTGCAGCGCGTCATCGAGGCTTATCGTAATGATGTGCTGAAACTGATGCGCCGCTCCGGGCAGAAGAAGTTTCTGCCCATTGTCAAGGAAAACAAAGTGCAGCATATCGGCTACTGGCCCAGTGCCGACTATGTGAAGAGCCGAGCCGTGATGGGCAGTAAGCGGGGAGGCATCAAGGTCATCGGCGAGGGTAACGACTCACCTGGAAGCGAACTGCTCATCCGTCTGGCCGATGAGACCGACCCTCGACCCATCTACGTGGCTGCGTGGGGTGGGGCAAACACCTTGGCACAGGCCATTTGGAGGGTGAAGCAGACGCGCAGTGCAGCCGAAGTTTCTGCCTTCGTCAAAAAGTTCCGCATCTACACCATCACCGACCAGGATATGCAATACAGTATGCGTATGAACCGTGCCTACAGTTCGCACCAGTGGCTGCGGAAGGAGTTCCAGGATGATTTGCAGTTCATCTGGGACGAGGGTACGTGGCAGGAGCAGTGTGAATTGGGCAAGCGCCATTGGACCTTGCACCAGCAGCATATCCAGGGCAAGGGTGCACTTGGCAAGGAATATCCAAACTACAAATGGGGCGTCGAGGGCGACACGCCAAGCTTTCTCTATGTGATGCCCAACGGACTAAACGATCCCGAAGACCCGTGTCAGGCGAGTTGGGCCGGCTGCCACGAGCGTGGCCGCTGTGCCGACTCGCTCACCATTGCCTGGACCAGTTGGCAGGAGCCGCTGCGCAGCATCACTACTGGCTACAAGAAGCGATTCTATCCCGATGAACTCAATGACTTCTGTGCGCGTATGCAATGGGCCGACGAGGGATATGGCAACCGCAACCCCCACGTCATTGTAAACGGCAGCAAAGGCATCAAACCCATCCACATTCAGGCCAAGGCAGGCGAGACTGTCCGCCTTGATGCTTCCAAGTCGGGCGACCCTGATGGCAACAGCCTCACCTTCCTGTGGTGGCAGCAGCAGGAGATAGGCAAGACAAAGGCAACTGTCAATAACCCTGGAAAGGCCGTTGCAACCGTCAATATCCCTGCCGCTGCCGCTGCCGACACCATCCACATCATCTGCGAAGTCCACGATGATGGGCCTTTCAGCCTTGTGTCCTATCGCCGCATCATCATTTCCATTCGATAAATACCCAATGAATTTGCAACATCTTTAACTAAAAACTGTAAATGGTATGGGAAAGTTTCAATTGATGGCGCTGCCGTATGCGCCGGAGGCCTTGGAGCCTGTGATTAGCCGCGAGACAATTGGCTTCCATCATGGGAAGCATTTGGCGGCGTATGTGAACAATCTGAACGTACTGCTGCCTGGGAGTGGGTTCGAGGAGGCGACGCTGGAGGAAATTGTCTGCCGTTCTGAGGGTGGAATCCTGAATAACGCTGGGCAGATCCTGAACCACGAGTTGTACTTCGGACAATTCTGTGGCAAGCAGACCAAGACGGAGCCGACGGGATCCTTGGCCGAGGCCATCGTGCGCGACTTCGGGTCGTTTGAGGCTTTCAAGGAGGCGTTTCAGAAGGCGGGCGCAACCCTCTTTGGCTCAGGTTGGGTGTGGCTGTCGGCTGTTCCTGCCCCTCAATCAACGGGCAAACTTGTCATCACCCAGGAGACAAATGCGGCCAATCCAGTTCAGCGCGGGCTGAAGCCCCTGCTGACCTTCGACGTTTGGGAACACGCCTACTACCTCGACTACCAGAACCGCCGGCCAGACCATCTTGCCGCCCTGTGGCAGATTGTCGACTGGAACGTGATAGAAAACCGCTACCAGCAATCGTGACCTGAATGGCAAGCAGCAAAGAGGAAGGAAAAGGCTGAAAACTGTTGTGGTTTTCAGCCTTTTCCTTTGGTCGGGGCTACTGGACTCGAACCAGCGACCTCGCGCCCCCCAGACGTGTGCGCTACCAACTGCGCTAAGCCCCGAACCTGTGTGCATAAAGCATACGTTTCTGCTTTTGCGGGTGCAAAGGTACAACGTTTTTCTGAATCCTCCAAATTTTTTCCCGTTTTTTTTGTCAAGCGGTGCGAAATAAGGGGTTCGCCCGCCTTTTCTCGCGGTATGAGAGAATGAACGTCCAGTTCTAACGCACAGGGCGAATAGGTAGACCATAGGAGTACATCAGGTCTAACATACCCGAGTACGTCATAGAGATGGCGAGAAGGTTCGGCCGGGTTATGGACCCGCCGGCCGTTGACGACCAATAGTAGCCGCTCGTGGTGTTATAAAGTGTCGTAGTCATTTGGCCTGCGAAGGGGAGGAATATCGATTCGCCGTTGTTGCCAGTGAACTTCCGACCTTTCACGCCGTTCTGGGTAGTCCCAATGGAGGTCGTATTGTCCAGCAACTCCTGAATCTGGACTTTTGACGGCATCTGCCAGGGGGCGCCCCAGTTGGCAGTGGCGGCATCGTGGTCCGTACCGGCAATTTCACGGTCGAAGTCCCCAATATCATATAGATAAGTATCCACTGTGTACTCTCTCTTCGTCTGTGTCTCTCCCCATGCATAGTAGTTCCAGAAATCCTCCGGCTTATTTGCGCCTACATTACAGCAGGCCACCCCTGCCCCTCCCCTAAATGGGAGGGGAGTTGTTGTTCAGCATATTCCAAATTCTCCTCCCTTTTTAGGGGATGGGAGTCGTTGTTCAGAATATACCAAATTCCCCTCCCTTTTTAGGGGAGGGGCAGGGGTGGGGTAAAAATCCGTTTAATCCGTTAAATCCGTTGTTTTGTCAAACTGGGAAGAGAGGACTTAGAAGGTGTAGCCGATGGTGAAGAGCAGCTGGTGACGCTTGAAGTCCACGGGTGCCGAGGTGGAGATGCAGGTCTCTGCTACGTCATCGTCAGGGTCGATGAAGGTGACGTTGGGCTGGAAGGGGTAGAATGTGCCCTTGGTGGTGCTGTACTGGTAGGCCAAGTCTAGGCTCAGACCCTGGTACTTGTATCCCAGTCCGCAGGTGATGCGGTGTGTGCTCTCCCAGTTCACATAGTTGGCCGTTGATGAGAAGTAGATGCTGGGCGAGTCGAGCTGTGTGTCGCGTATGCCGTTCTTCTCGTATGCAGCCGACTGGTAGTTGTAGCCCAGTCGGACGGCAAACGATGGGTCTGGCTTCAGTTCTGCGCCCAACTTCAGGAGCGATACGCCCTTTAGCGTCTTGCCCGTGTGGTCGTTGATGACGCGGTCTTTCCTTGAGTCCTCATTGCCATAGTAGTCGAATGTGCCGTCGAGGGTGCGTGTGCTGGCCGAGCTGTAGTCGCTGTACTCGTAGCTGGCGCCGAGAGCCAGCTGGTTGCCGATGGTGTGTCCCAGACTAAGTCCGAACTTCCAGGGTGTATAGTACTTATACTCGTAGGTGTCGTCCGATGACAGGTCGGCCCATCCCCATCTGTCGATGCCGTCGGGCAGGAGTTGTTCGTATTCTCCCTCGTAGGTGTAGTTGTAGATGGTGGTATAGTTGGTGCTCTTCATCTTGTACCATGTCGGAGTGGCTACGGACAGTCCGACGCGGAATGGGCTTTCCTCGAAAGGCCTGAATATGACGCCGGCTTTCACATCGACACCGTCGCCCTCAATCTTGTGGTCGTCTTCCAGCAGGATATTGCCAACAGGCAGGTCTTTGCGGTTGATAATCATCTCGTCGTAGATGCTGTAGCCTTTGTAGTTGATGTCGTGGAATCCTAGGGTGATTCCCCAGAAGGCCCTGCTGCCGATGTTTCCGCTCAGGTTGAAGTCGAAGTCAGCAATCCATCCGCGATGTGCCTTGTCGAAGAAGTAGTCGCCGGCCTCAGAGAAGATGGGAAGCCCCTCAGGGTCGTTCACGTCGTCTATGTTGTAGGCGTTGGTGTAGAGATAGTCCCACTGTGTGAATGGATAGCCGTATTGGCTGTTCTCGAGTGGGTTCCTGTAGCCCATCCACATACCTGATTTGCTGTTCAGGCCGAGGTCGTAGCCGCCGTTGGTGTCACTGTGCTTGGTGCTTTTGGCGAAGGCAAGCTTGCCGAGCGATGCTCCCTGCCCGTTGTGGCGTGCGAACACGCTGTTGGTTTGCAGGATTTGGTCGAAGTTGCGACTCTTGTGGTAGTTGAAGGCGAGGTTGACGTAGCTTTCCTCGCCAAAAACGTTGGAGTAGACGAATCCCGCCTGGTCGAAGCTGAGGTTTGTCTTCCCCAGGTTGTCGAACTCTTTAGATCCTTGCAGGTTGACGCCTCCGAATGATAGTCCGACATAGGAGTGGCGGAAGAGTCCGATGCCTGCGGGGTTGGTACTGATGGTGGAGATGTCGGCTCCAAGGGCTTCCAGTGCTCCGCCCATGCCCACGTAGCGGGCCGTGCCGTTGAGGTCGTTGCCCAGGAAGCGGGCATTCTCGTATGTGTCTTGTGCAGCCATTGGCATCAGCGCCATCGACAGGGCTGCAAGTATGATATGTCTTTTCATTTGTTGAGAGTTTAGAGTTGAGAGACTATAGTTATTGTTGAGAGACAATTCTATATTTATCTGCGGCTTCCGCCTGAACGGCTGCCACCGCCTCCGCCGCCACCACGGCTGCTACTGCCTCCGAAGGAGCCACCGCTGGAGCGGCTGCCTGACGACACGGAACTGCCACTGCTTGAGGGTGTGTAGGAGGAACCGCCGCCGCTGTAACTGCTGCTACGGCTGCCCTCAGAACGCGGGGTGGAGTAGGAGCCACTTGAATAGGAGCCACCTGAATAGGAACTACCTGAATAAGTCGAAATGGCGCTTCTCACGCCCCGGCTGCCGGTAGTGCCAGTTGTTGTTCTCGTGCCGTAGGTTGTGCGATTTCCAGATGTCACGCGAGTTCCGCCTGTTGTGCGGGAGCCTGTTGCCATACCGCCCGTATTACCGTAGCGCGACGTCTTCCTGGTGCCGGCGACACCTCCTCCGCCGTAGCGGCTTCCTCCTGCACCGTGAGCCAGATTGTGGTAGTTGCCGCCATAGTGTCCGGAGTTGTGCGCCACGTGGACACCTCCTCCTCCGCCCCAGTACCATCTGTCGTAGTACCACGGGTTGTAGTAGCTATAGTAGCCATAGTAGCCGTGCCAGCCCCATCCACTATAGTACCAGGGGTCGTACCAGCCATAGTGCCATGACGAGTAGTACCAGGGATCCCACCAGTACCAGGAGTCGTACCAGGGATAGTAACTATAGTACCAGGGCGAGTGCCAGGTGGCATCGTTGCGCCCCTGTTTGTAACCTGCCAAATAAGCATCTGAAGGCTCGTAGCCGTCCCAGCGCGACATCTTGCGGGTCATCTGGAAGTCGCCCAGCGAGTCGGGATAGACGCCCTCTACGGGAGCGAAAGAGATGATGTCGCCCGTGTCGGCAGGGAGCACTTCGTAGGCACTTCCCCTGCGGTTGTACTCGTCGACGTTGCGCGAACTGCCCGGATAATAGGTGTCGGGCACTGGTGTGTACGACGACCGTGGGGTTTCAGTAGCCACGGTTTTTGCCTTAGACTTGCTTGGCACAAAATACATATCGTCGTCCTGCGCCATCGTTGTGAGCGGCAAGGCTGCAACGACGATAGACATAAACATCCACTTCCTCATAGTTGTAATTTTTTATAGGTTATACATTAACACGGTGCAAAATTACGTGATATTTTGTTGCAAAGATACGGAAAAACCCTAAAACGTTGTAGGATTTTCCCTATTTTTTGTAATTTTGCACGGAAATTTAACATACGCTATGAAGTATTACCAGGTAACTTTCACTATTTCCCTGCCCGCAGGCTCCCTATTGCTCGGCGACGCCCGCGACGTGCTGGCCGCACTGGCAGGCGAGGCAGGGCTGGAGTCGTTTGAGGAAACAGCCCAGGGACTGACGGGCTACGTGCAGCAGACACTCTTCGACCAGCCGCTTTTAGCGTCGCTCCTGGACGAATTCCCCCTGCCTGACTGTACGGTGAATTTCAGCGTCAGCGAGGCGGAAGACCGCGACTGGAACGAGGCTTGGGAGCAGGCGGGCTTCGAGCCTATCTGCCTGGACGTGCCGGCAGAGAAGGGCGGCGGCACGCTCGTCGTCCACGACAGCCACCACGCCGCGCCCGACGTGAACCAGCCTGTGACCGACATTGTGATTGACGCCCGTCTCGCCTTCGGCACCGGCACCCACGAGACCACACGGATGATGGTGGCCAGTCTGGCGGCGCTCGACCTCGGGGGAAAGCGCATCCTCGATTGCGGCACGGGCACAGGCATCCTCGCCATTGCGGCGCTCAAACTGGGGGCACGCGAGGCCGTGGGCTACGACATAGACGAATGGAGCACGGAGAACGCACGCCACAACGCCGCACTCAACGGCGTGGGCGACCGCTTCACCCCGCTGCTCGGCGATGTCTCTATACTTAAAGAGGTGGAGGGGCAGTTCGACATCGTTGTTGCCAACATCAACCGCAACATCCTGCTGGCCGACCTCCCGCAGATTGCCACGAAGCTGAACGCCGGCGGCAGGCTCCTGATGAGCGGGTTCTACGCTTCCGATATTCCCCTTCTGGCGGAAAAAGCAGGGGAGCAAGGCCTCTCCGTGGAAGCCACCAGCCAGGACGGCGACTGGGCGCTGGTAAGGGCCGAAAAATTTGGTTCGTCCAAACTATGACTTTGGTTCGTCCAAACTGGTAGTTTGGTTCGTCCAAACCCAGAGTTTGGTTCGTCCAAAAAATATATGAAAAATAATGAGACACGGAAAAAAGCCTTTTTGCGGGTGAAACCGTATCTTTGCAACAAATTTTTAGAACGAGAAGAAACTGACATAAATAACAATACTGACTTTATGAAAACAAACATCCTATTTGCAACTGCCCTCTTTGCGGCAGCCCTTCTGCCGGAAGCTCTGCTTGCCGACGACGTACACACCGACTCAGTGAAGATCCAGCAGGCCCTGAGAGGCGAAAAGCAGGTGAACCTGCCCATCTTCCAGACCAAGTACACCGCCGACCCCTCGCCTCTGGTCATCGGCGACACCCTGTTCCTCTACACCTCGCACGATGCCTCGCCGGAAGACATCCCCGACGAGAACGAGAAAAACTCGGCAGGATTCTTTATGTACGACTGGCTGCTGTGGAGCACCACCGACATGGCGAACTGGACGGAACATGGCGCCGTGGCCTCGTTGAAGGACTTCACCTGGCGCAGCCGTGAAAACGGCGCATGGGCCATACAGACGGTGGAGCGCAACGGCAAGTACTACCTCTATGCCCCGCTCCACGGCCACGGCATCGGCGTGCTCGTGAGCGATTCGCCTTACGGTCCCTTCCGCGACCCGCTGGGCAAGCCCCTCGTGTGGCAGCGCCAACACTGGAACGACATCGACCCCACCGTCTATACCGACGACGATGGCCAGGCCTATATGTACTGGGGAAATCCGCATTGCTACTATGCCCGCCTGAACGACGATATGATTTCGCTGAAGGACAGCATCGTCCAACTGCCCCACATCGACCACTACCAGGAAGGGCCGTGGTTCTACAAGCGCAACGGGAAGTACTATTTGGGTTTCGCAAGCACTTGCTGCCCAGAGGGTTTGGGCTACGCCATGAGCCAGTCGCCCACCGGCCCTTGGACATCGACGGGCTACATCATGCGGCCAACCCAGCGCGACCGTGGCAATCATCCCGGCATTGCCGACTTCAAGGGGCATACCTACATCTTCGGCCAGAACTACGACCTGATGCACATTGAGACGCTGAAACACCACGAGCGCCGCTCGGTATCGGTGGCCGAAATGCACTACAACGCCGACGGCACCATCGAGGAAGTGCCCTACTGGCTCGACCACGAACCGATGAAGCAACTGAAGTGGCTGAACCCCTACCAGCGCGTGGAGGCAGAGACCATGGCCTGGGGCTACGGCCTGAAGTCGGCCAAGATGGGCATCAAGAACACGGGCGTGGTGGCTGATATGCCCGCCTCTACCGGCAAGCGCAATATGTACATCTACGACCTCAACGACGGCGAATACATCAAACTGCGCGGCGTAGACTTCGGCGACAAGGGCGCCCGCCAGTTTGCCATCACGGCAGCCGCCAAGGGCCAGTGCACCGTCACCCTGCGCCTCGACACCAAGGACGGCCCCATCGTCGGCACAGTGAAAATCAAGGACACCGGCAGCACCGACGCCTATTCCCCCTTCAAGGCCAAGGTCAAGAAGCCCGCCGGCGTCCACGACCTCTACCTCTGCTTCGACAACGTCAATGGCGACATCCATCTGGACTGGTGGCAGTTCAGCCGATAGTCGCGTTCAGGATATAAAGACCACTTCTTTGATGTGTGTCCCCGAAACATTTCTGCCACTTTGTTTGGAAATCTCGGAAAGTCTTTGTAACTTTGCGCCGTGAAACTGACCACGAATTTCACGAATTAAACGAATTACGGATTAGCTACTAACAAGCTATGGACACCGAAAGGGAGACAATGAGCCAAATGACAGACGAAGACAGCCTTCAGGGAGGTCAGGCGCAGCAGCCTGTGGACTATAACGACGACAACATACGCACGCTTTCGGGCACAGAGCATATCCGCTTGCGCCCAGGTATGTACATAGGCCGACTGGGCGACGGCTCGTTGCCAGAAGACGGCATCTATGTGCTGCTGAAAGAGGTGATAGACAACTCGATAGACGAGTTCAAGATGAAGGCTGGCGACCGCATCGAGGTAAACGTGGACGACCAGTTGCGCGTCAGCGTGCGTGACTACGGGCGCGGCATCCCTCAGGGGAAGTTGATTGAGGCCGTCAGCGTACTGAACACTGGCGGCAAATACGACTCGAAGGCTTTCAAGAAGTCTATCGGACTGAACGGCGTGGGCGTAAAGGCTGTTAATGCACTCAGCAGCCACTTTGAGGTGGCCAGTTACAGAGACGGACAGGTGCGTCGCGCCAGGTTCGAGAAAGGCAAACTGGTGAGCGACACCACAGAGCCTACGAAGGACGAAAACGGCACCTATATCTTCTTCGAGCCGGACACCGACCCGACGCTCTTCCCCAACTACTCTTTCCACGACGAGATTGTGGAGACGATGCTGCGCAACTACACCTACCTGAACACAGGCCTGGCCATTATGTACAACGGGCGGCGCATCCTTTCGCGCCGAGGGCTGGAAGACCTGCTCAAAGACCGTATGAGCGCCGACGCCCTCTACCCCATCATCCATCTCCAGGGGGAGGACATTGAGATTGCCTTCACCCACGCCAACCAGTACGGCGAGGAGTATTACAGTTTTGTCAACGGCCAGCACACCACGCAGGGCGGCACCCACCAGAGTGCCTTCAAGGAGCACATAGCCCGCACCATCAAGGATTTCTACCAGAAAAACTTCGAGTATGTGGATATACGCACGGGCATCGTGGCCGCTATTGCCCTGAACGTGGAGGAGCCTGTCTTCGAGAGCCAGACGAAAATCAAACTCGGCTCCACCAATATGGCGCCCGTGACGCCCGAAAACCCGTCGCCAGTAAGCATCAACAAGTATGTGGGCGACTTCATCAAGCAGGAGGTGGATAACTATCTGCACAAGAACAGCGATGTGGCTGAAGCGATGCTGCAGAAGATTCAGGAGAGCGAGAAAGAGCGGAAAGCGATGGCCGGCGTGACGAAACTGGCCCGCGAAAGGGCGAAGAAGGCCAATCTGCACAATCGCAAACTGAGAGACTGCCGCATACATTATAGCGACGTAAAGAACGAGCAGAAAGAGGAGAGTTGTATCTTCATCACAGAGGGCGACTCGGCCAGCGGCAGCATCACCAAGAGCCGCGACGTGAACACGCAAGCGGTCTTTTCTTTGAGGGGAAAACCCTTAAACACATTTGGCCTGACGAAAAAGGTGGTGTACGAGAACGAGGAATTCAACCTCCTACAAGCGGCACTCGACATCGAGGACGGACTCGACACCCTGCGCTACAATAAGGTGATTGTGGCCACCGATGCCGATGTGGACGGTATGCACATCCGACTGCTCATCATCACTTTCTTCCTGCAGTTCTTCCCGGAACTCATCCGCAAAGGCCACGTCTATGTGTTGCAGACGCCCCTCTTTCGCGTTCGCAACCGCCGCACCAAGATACGGAAGAAAGAGGTGATTGCCACTGAAGACACAAATAGCACCAAGCTGAAGTCGGACTTCATCACCCGCTACTGCTATAGCGAGGAGGAGCGCGTGCAGGCCATCACCGACTTGGGGCCAGACCCGGAAATCACCCGATTCAAGGGCTTGGGCGAAATATCGCCAGAAGAGTTCGCCGGCTTCATCGGCCCCGATATGCGCCTGGAGCAAGTCACCCTCCACAAGACCGACCAAGTTCAGAAACTCTTAGAGTACTATATGGGCAAGAACACGATGGAGCGCCAAAACTTCATCATCGACAACCTCGTCATCGAAGAAGACCGACCAGAGGAGGATGTCTACGAATAATTACGACCACGAATTAAACGAATTTTACGAATTATGAAAAAGACAAAGATTGTAACTGTTTTGATGGTAGCCGCCACGATGGTGTTGAGCGGCTGCGGTATGGCTGGACAGCAGACGATGGGGAACATTCTGAGCGGGGCTGCCAACGGTGAGACTTTAGGCAATGTGATTGCCAGCGTGATTGGTGCCACGAAGGTGACACAGAAAGACCTGATCGGCACCTGGAAATACAGCCAGCCGGGATGCGCCTTCACCAGCGACAAACTGCTGGCACAGGCTGGTGGTGAGGTGGTAGCCGCTGACATCAAGTCGAGACTGGCCCCCTACTACCAGAAAGTGGGCGTGAAGAGCAGCAACACTTCCATCACATTCAACAACGATGGCACCTTTGCCGCCACCATCGCCGGCAAGAAGTTCAGCGGCAACTACACCTACGACGAGGCCACTTCAAAAATCACTCTCCAGGGCCTGTTGCTCAGTATCAACTGCTATGCAAAGAAGAACGTAGGAGGCATGGCCATCCTCTTTGAGTCATCGAAACTGCTCACCCTGCTGCAAACGATGGCAGCCCTGAGTGGCAATGCCCAACTTCAAGGCATCGGCGACATAGCCAAGAGTTATGACGGACTGCGCGTAGGCTTCGATATGAAGTGAGGCCCAACTTCCAGTAAATGGCAAAGCCCAGAGTCGCAACTCTGGGCTTTGCCATTTATTTGGAGTACGGCCTATATCTTCTTGTCGTCTCCGAAGTCGTCGCGCTCAATGTTTCCACCTTTCTGTGTCACCTGTACAGTAGTAGTGTTGCCACTGGTGGAAGTCACGGTGATTGTGGCAGTACGCGGAGAAAGTGACTCGTTTGTCGCCGCACTCACCTCAAAAGCCGTAGCAGTGGTTTTCTTTACTGTGCACCAAGTGGCACCGCCACCCACGGCCACACGCCAATCTTCGTTGCAAGTGACTGTGACCGTTTGAACTGATTCGGGCGCATAGTCGAACTGCAGGGTGGCAGGACTGGTCTTGAGTTCCACGCCAGCACCATTCTGCGTCACATCGACTACGATGGTCTTATTGCCAGCCTTGATGGTCAGTTTGCCGGAGCGTGGTGTGGTCTGCTTATTGACCTCAGCCGAGATGTTGACAGTCTGCTCGCCCCTGCCGCTGCCTGAGGAAGTCTTCAGCCACGTGTCGCTGCTGGTGACCGTCCAAGGACCGTTAGACATAATCTTTAACTGTTTGGCAGAGCCGTTGGCATCCAAACTGACAGTGGTGGGTGTTACCTCCAAGGTGATTTCAACACCGTTCTGCGTCACGACCACATTCTTCTGCACGCCACCAGTTTTCACCGTTACTGTAGCAGTACGCTCGTCAACGCTTGTATTGGCAGCCACACTGACAACAATGGCACCATCGCCATTACCGCCGTTGGTGTCTATGGTGCACCACGACTGGTTGGAACTGGCCGTCCAATTGGTGTTCGACTTCACAGTTAGGTTCTGGGTACCACCAACGGCCTCAAACTTCATTTCGATAGGTGTCACCGACAGTTCAGGATTGATTTTGCCCTGACTCACGCTTACTGTCTTGGTCTCGCCTCGACCGGTAACGGTGATGGTGGCTGTGCGTTCATTGCCATTGTTATAGTCGGCAGTGATGGTGATGTCGGCCTTGTCCACACCTTCACGTGCGGAGAGCGAAAGCCAAGAGTCGCTGCCCTTTACCGTCCACGACTGGTTGGCGTCGATGCTGATCTTCTGCGAACCGCCCTCAGCCTCGAAACTGATGGCAGCAGGACTCACTTCAAGTTTGAGTTTGCCCTTTGTCGGATCGATACCGAGAATACTTGGCGCGCCGTCAGGGTCACCCCCACAACTGCCAAGAAAAAGTGATATGAGGCAAATGATTGGTAGAAGCGTTTGTTTTGTCATAATCGTAGCTTGCTTAGAATTTATATCCTACTGTGAGATAAAAAGCCTGGTTCTTCATATTTGCGCCGTTAGGAGCCATAGACAGGAAACCAACCTCGTACTCCAGCCCGGCCACAAAGCGGCGGAACTCGAAGTCGATACCGGCATCGATGCCCACATCGAAACGTTTGGCTTTAGACGGAGTAATACTGGCGTCGGCATTGACCTGCTCCAACTCGTCCATATCGAAGATATTCACTTCATAGTCCAGTGAACCTCCTGAAATGTTCGCAAACTCGGCCTTCACCTTACCCGAAAGAGCGTATGCGAAATAGGGGCCAGCCTTCAAGGTGATATTGTTGAAGCCACCCAGATGAAGGCGATAGGCCATCAGCACGGGAATCTGCAAATAGGTGAGATTGAGCGTCTCACTACCTCCCTCCTTCTGAAATTCCACAGAGTCGTACTTACCACCCTTCAGTGCTATTTCCAGCGATGGCATCAGCGAGAGGTCGGGTGTGAGAGGTGTCTCTATGCCGACTCCCAACTTTGCCACAAACTTGGGCTTAGGGTCTACATTGGCATCGGTCAGGCTGACGGCCAATCCTGCGCCGCCCTTTGTGTTCCACGTTACCTGTGCTTGTGCTGTAAGGCAGAGCAACAGGAGGCAAATAAAAGCGATATTCCTTTTCATATCTGTTGAATCTTCAATTATCATTCTTATTTCAGAACTTCAGTTGTTTCCAGATGTCGCGCATTTCTGGCGAAGTGGAAACAGAAGGAGTCTGAATCTTTTCGTTCTCGTTCCACGAATACTTGGCCACACCAGCCTTGATGCCTTCGAAGAGTTCGCCGTAAGTGGCACCGCCCTTCGTCTTTGCCAACTGGTTGAGCAAGAAATAGGTAAACATACCGTGGTTGCGCTTGCGGAAAGCATGGGCCATTTCGTCGCCAGATGCAGCCGAGAACACAACAAGTTTACCAGACAGTTCCTCCTCCTTCACCCTCATAGCCACACCACGGGCAGCTACCAGATTCTCGTCCGTACCTCGCTTGGTGCCGCTGAAGCAGGCGTCGAGCATCACGGTGACGCTCTTGGCCTGTATGCTTCCCAGTTCGTTGTAAATCTCATAAAGAGGAATCCACGCACGCTGACTTGAGAGCGAGGCATCGGAAGGCAGCAGATAGGCACGACGGTCAGATTCGCTGGGCATACCGTGACCGGCATAGTAGAAGATGAGTCGGGCATTGCCGCTATTAGCACGCGCCGAACTGCTCAGCCATCCAATGGCATCCTCCATCACACCGGTAGTGGCATTGATATACATTCTGATTTGCTGTTCTGGAATGCCCAGCGTAGAGATGCAGTACTGCTCAAACATCTTTCCGTCGTTACTGGCATATTCCACGTCCTCAATGTTAGTGTTACGGTATTTCTCATTGGCAATGATAACACAATAAGTGTCCGCATTATAGTTGCCTGAGACGGGGATGTTCTGGTCAACATCGAAAATGACACGGGCCTCTTCCTCGGCTCGTTTGCGCTGGGCTAGCAGGCGGGCTTGCTCCGCTTTCTCAGCAGCCAGGCGAGCCTCTTCAGCCTTACGCTCCTCTGCTTGACGGGCTTCAGCCAGCAGACGTGCCTCCTCGGCTTTGCGGGCTTCCTCAGCCTTACGGGCCTCTTCTGCCTTTCTGGCCTCTTCCTTGCGGGCTTCCTCTGCTTTTCGGGCTTCCTCCTTCTGAGCCAGAGCGAGCAGGCGAGCCTCTTCTTTCTTCTTGGCTTCTTCAGCCTTACGCGCTTCTTCAGCTTTGCGAGTCTCATCCTTCTGAGCCTGAGCCAGCAGGCGAGCCTCTTCCTTCTTCTTGGCTTCTTCGGCCTTACGGGCCTCTTCCGCCTTGCGGTCAGCCTCTTTCTGAGCCTCAGCCAGCAGGCGAGCCTCTTCCTTCTTCTTGGCTTCCTCTGCCTTGCGGGCCTCGTCTGCCTTGCGAGCCTCGTCATCGGCTTTCTGTTCAGCCAACAGTCGCTCGGCCTTGGCAGGATCATACTCTTCACGACGGCGCAACACAGCCTCATCAAGCGAGGCAGGCAGTTTGAACGCCATACCATCGTTGATGCGGAAAGCATTCTTACCAACACGCTTAATCGAAGTTGGCAGGGTGACGCTTTTCAGCAGACGGAACTCAATGAAAGCCGAGCGGGCAATCTCTTCGATACCTTCTTCCAGCACAAGTGTCTGTGTGAGATAGTTGTTGCCGTTCACGAAGGTATTCACTTCCCACACGTTATAGTTCTCACCCCCGTCGCTCACCTTTGCCGGCACAACGACATTGTCGACATTGGGTGTAAAACTGGTGATGCTGACACCCCTATCGGTCACCTTGCAGGTGAACGTGACGTTCCTGTAGGTGTACTTAAAGCTCTTGGCCACACTTACTCCCGGCAGACATACCAGTAGTAAGCAGATGGCTATCACAACCAAACTGCAGCTCGTCTTTAAAATATGCAAGTCCTTTATTCTCATAATACAATCACTATAAGTCAAGAAAAGAACTATTGGTTTATTTCAGCACGACTTTAACACCATTGACCAAATAAAGGCCAGGCGTGAGTCCGCTCACGGCATTGGCATAGGTGGCGACAACGGAGCGCACGAGGGCACCCTTTGCATCGTAAATCTTGTAGAGGATTGGCAAGTTGTTGTCAAGCATCAACTCCTCGATACCCGATGACTCGTCTGCAAATTCTATGGCAATCTCACGGCTTGCCGATGTACTGTTGCAATAAAGTTCGAATGGATTGATATTGCGCAGGTTGTTAATGAAGCGACTGCCTGGATTACCGCTACCGTAGTCGCTGAAGAAATCATTTACCACATTAAGTGCAAAGCGACCCTCGGCTTTCGCAACAGGAGCGAAAGCGACAGCCCATTCGCCGATGGCAGATGTGTTGATGGTGGGACTCACCGTGACATTGGTGGCCGCAAAAGTCACCCGACCAGCCACATTGTAGTCGGCAGGATAACTGTCGTTGTTTGGCATACTGACGATGCATGGCTTGAGGGCCTTGATAGCGGCAGTCTTGGCAAACTTGCCCTCAGCGTTCAGTTCATAGAGCCAGAAGGGCTTCTTGCCACTACCTTGTTTATAGGTGGCAAAGGGTGTGAGTTCTCCTTTCGTCTGGTGGGTGACAGTCTGCACGTCGAAGGGCAGGACAATGGACTCCCAACCGCCACATTCACCCTTACCAGTCTCCATAATGAAGTTGTGGGTGAAACTGATGTTGCCGGCAGTAAAGGCTATGGGGCAACGGAAAGGCTGGCCGTCCTTCAGCACAATGTTGTCTGCTTTCAGGTTGACCACCACGTTGGTGACATTAGAGGGTGCAACACCAGCACTCTTTACGTAGAGCAGGAAATTGCTATTCTTGAAGCCCTGGGTGTCGAAAAGTGCTGCGGGAAGTTTCGTGTTCGATTCCCAAACCACCGCATAGTTGTACAAGTCAAAATCGCCTTGGAAAGCTTTCTCTGAAATAGAGGTGATACTCTCCGGGAAAACAACATAACTGAAGTTGTTGCCCTGACCGAATACCGACTCACCCACAGCGGTGACGGCATAACTGAAGACACCATCAACAACATTGGCAGGAATCGTGACAACGCCATTAGGAACGATGGACTTTACCATGGCCGATCTGTTGCTAAACTTCAAATGGTAGACAACGTTGTCGACCATCTTGTCGTATTCCATATTCTGGTCGAAAGTGACATTGACGGTGAACGTTGCATCGTTGATATTGCCCTGGTCGATGGAGTGGTCATTCTGGTTGCTAAGTGCAATTTGCTTGATGGTACCCGTAGCCGTCACTGCATCGCTGGCAGCTTTCAGATGAATGGTCATCAGTTTGCCATGAGTCTTCAACAATGGTGTTTTGTCACCTTTGTCAATCCAGGTAAAGAGATAGCCTCCATCTGGTCTTTCTGTGATGGTAAGTCCGTCTGCGGCCACATCCGAGTCATGAGTCTCGGTCGAGACAACACAACACTTCTTAATTGCGGCAATAGTGCTTGACTCCGTATCGAATGTGATGCCGTCTGGCAAATAGAGAGTGAAGTTCCAACCAACGACAGTCTCGTCAGTCTCGTAGTTCATATTGATGACGAGATCGGCTGTGCTTCCAGTCTTGATATTGACATCGTTAGGAATCAACACATTTTTCTTCTCCTGCGGCTGGGATGATGCCTCCACATTGACATAGAATGAAGCATCCTTGATATTACCCTGGTCAAGCGACTGGTCGGCATTGTTCGACAAGGCGATTTCCGTTATGGCACCTTCACCTGAAATGGCATTGGTGGCTGCTTTCAACTGAATAGTTATCAGCTTGCCGTGCGTCTTGAGCAATGGTGTCTTGTCACCCTTATCAATCCATGTAAATAGATAGCCTCCATTCGGTCTTTCGGTGATGTTAAGCCCGTCTGCGGCCACATCCGGGTCATGTAGTTCTGTTGAAACAGTACAGCACTTCTTAATGGCAGAAATGGCCGTATTGGCAGAATTGAAGGTGATGCCCTCGGGCAATTTGAGTGAGAAGTTCCAACCCACCACGGTCTCGTTGGTGTCATAGTCCATATTGATGACCAACTCAGCTATGCCGCCAGCCTTAATATTGATGTCGCTCGCGGTTAACACGGTAATCTTTTCTGTAGAAACTATATAGTAGAAGTCGGCAACTTCAGAATCTATGAATCCTTCTTTCACGGCAACGGCTTTCACAGTGCAACTTTGAGTCGGGCTGATTGGGCCTGTATAGCGTGTACTATTTGATGTGGGAACGGTACCGTCAAGAGTGTAATAGATGTTAGCCCCTTCATTGGTTGAGCTGATATAGAGCAAGTTACCAACACGGCTAAATGACGGCTTGGGTAATGTCGGCATGGGCGTGGTTCCGGCATTGATATTAAACTCAACATCGGCAATTACAGCACCTCCACCAAAGGTGGCAAAGCCCTGGTCCTTGCTGTTCGACAGACCAATACCGAAGATCTTACCTGTACCGCTAAGGGTGGCGGGGTCGGCCTTCAGGTTGATGCTGATAAGCCTACCCTTGGTGCCAAGCAACGGGGTCTTGTCGGCCTGGTCAATCCAGTTGAACAGATAACCGCCAGCAGGACGCTCCTGAATGGTAAGGCATTCAGAAGCAATGTCCTCGTCAATGAGTTCGCCGAAATCGCAGCACTTCTTCCTGGCAGCAGCAGTAGTCTTCGTCGTGTTGAAGTCAACGCCATCAGGCAGTAAGAGAGAAAAGT
>JAGCZA010000139.1 GCA_017960525.1 Prevotella sp. | reverse complement strand
GCAGGAGCAGCATGTATACGTGGTACAGTCGGCAGAAGGACTGGCCAAGGTTGATGCGCTCACACCGTGCCGATACGGTGCGCCGACCATGCTCATCGTGGCCTTCGACAAGAACAACGTGTTTACTTACCCCGGCCAGAAGTATGATTCTGGCATTGAGGATGCCACTATCGTGACCACTCACATGATGCTTTGTGCCAAGAGTGTGGGGGTAGACAGCTGCTGGGTGAACTTCTTCGATCCCGACAAGTTGGCCGAAGCATTCCAGTTGCCGGAGAACGAAGAGATTCTGACCTGTCTCGCCCTCGGCTATCCGGCAGAAGGCGCAGGGCCGCTGGCAAACCACAACAGCCGCAAGCCGATTGAGGAAACCGTAACTTACCTGTAAATGATAAATGATGCCGTTACAGAAGGTAAATGAAAATGAGCAAAACAATAATCAGAACAGCCAAGGAAAAGGACGCAGAGCGACTGCTCGAGATTTATGCTCCTTACGTCACCCATACGGCTATCACCTTCGAATACGAAGTTCCGACTATTGATGAGTTCCTGCAACGTATCAATAACACGCTGAAGAAATACCCGTATCTGGTAGCAGAGGATGAGAACAGGAATTTGTCGGGATATGCCTACGCTGGTGTCTTCAAAGGACGTGCCGCCTACGATTGGGCAGTAGAAACCTCCATCTATGTGAAACAAGGTGAAGCGGGACAAGGACTTGGCCGATTGCTCCACGATGCTCTCCAGAAAGAGCTACAGCAGATGGGCATCCTCAATATGTGTGCCTGTATATCTGCCCCACGAGGTACAGATCCTTATCTGACTGAAAACAGCATCCAGTTCCACAGCCATTTGGGGTATCGGATGGTTGGCCGTTTTATGCAATGTGGCTACAAGTTCAGCCGCTGGTATGATATGGTGTGGATGGAGAAGCATATTGGTGAACATACCGAAAAGGTGGAGCCTGTACGTTTTCGTTTCTGACAGTCAATGTTTAATGGCGTTTAAAGATACCATCTTGACCATCTTCGAGTGCTATTTTGACAATCGGCACGTAAAAAACAGCAGGGAGCTGCATCCATAACGGTGTTGCTCCTTTTTTTGAAGAAATAGAGCGAGACGGCAAACGCTTTAACCGTTTCAAAGAGGTTGACTTGCACGAAGTGACAGATGCTATCGTGCAATAGATGCATAGACTGAATCAAGCCTCTGGCCACGGCTCAAACTCCAGTTCCAGCTCGACCCAAGGCTGCTGCTCCTGAGCGGTGGCACTTTTTTTGTTCGACACGCCCAAGCCTAACAGACGAATGGGATGGGAATGAAACTCCACGCCCTGCATCAACTGTTTTGCCAAAGGCAGAATCTCGTCTTTGGTTCGCAAGATGTGGTCAACAGTGATACTGCGGGTAATCTGCTGGAAATCTAAGAATTTAACTTTCAGCGTCAGTGTGCGCCCCTCGAAGTCATTCTTCTCGATGCGCCTAACCAGTTCCAGCACCGTGTGGTACAAGTGGATGGTGACGGCAGAGTTCTCGCTGATGTCTGACTCAAATGTCTGCTCACAGCTGACGGACTTGCGCTCCCATTCGGAGATAACAGGCCGGTTATCAATCCCTCGCGAGAAGTCATAGAACACCTGCCCCATCTTGCCAAACTCCTGAGTAAGTCGGGCGAGTGACATATTCCTCAGATCCAAACCCGTGAAAACGCCCATACGGTGCATCTTCTCTGCCGTCTTCTGCCCAACGCCCCAGATTTTCTCCACCTTCAACTGGGCAATGAAGTCCAAGGCCCTGTCAGGATGAATCACCGTCAGGCCGTCGGGCTTGCGCCAGTCAGAGGCAATCTTTGCCAGGAACTTACAATAGCTGACACCGGCTGATGCCGTCAGTCCCATCGTCTCACGAATGCGCTGCTTGATTTCACGCGCAATCTCTACACCCAGTTCAACACTCTTCTTGTTATCTGTGACGTCAAGGAAGGCTTCATCAAGCGAAATAGGCTCAATCAGGTCTGTATAGTCATGAAAGATGTCGTGCAACTGAGCTGACACCTCCTTATAACGCTGAAAGTGCGGCTCCACGATAATCAGTTGCGGACAAAGGCGCTTGGCCACTTGAATGGACTGGGCAGAATGTACACCAAACCGTCGGGCCTCGTAGCTGGCCGTCGACACTACGCCACGTTCGGTATCATGGCCAACCGCTATCGGCTTACCCTTCAGTTCTGGATTATCGCACTGCTCCACAGCGGCATAGAACTGATCCATGTCAATATGGATGACCTTCATTTTATTGCTTTCCCACTACTACAATCTCATAAATGGTAAACATTCCGTTTTCATCTATCGTGATGGGAGCCGACAATTCCGGCATATCGTCGTATGTCAGCACAAGCCCTGTAGTGAACTTCACGCCAGGGGTGAAGACGACCTTTGGCTCGCCACCGCTGACATCGTAGTACAGCTGTTCACCTATCCACAAAGGCTGTTCGTCATCGAAACCGCCCATGTCCTTGACAGTATTGGTAACTGTCGCCAGCAGCTTGTTGCCATCATAGAGCATGATAGTTTCGCCCTCGATGGTATAACCTAAACGTTGCAACAGTTCCTGCTGCACACCGTAGGGGTTGATCTCAGTCTTCACATACGCCAATTCGTTCTCGCCAAAGCGAATCTGATAGAGCCACTCCACGCGGATACCCGTACCTTCTATCGCCGAACTGGTCAGCCAAAGGTCGCCCGTCTTGGCATTGTACATCACCTGTGGCTCACGGGTATTGTGGATGTTGGGAAAAGTGGTAGACATTGCTCCCTTCGTCACCTGAATACCATAGCCCTCCGTAGATGTCTCGTCCATCTCGTCAATGCTCGTGACATAGACTTCGTTGACGGTATCGTTCATCAACTCATGGCTGTGGAACTTCATCGCCTTCGCCATCGCCTGCTGAACATTGTCGGGCATCATGTCCGATGGCACAGGCTCTTCTATCGTACCAGCCATCTGCTTCTTATCCACTCTAACATTCTTGCATCCTGCCGTCATCAGGCCAATAGCCAAGAATGAAATAGCCAAACTGATATAATTCTTTCTTTTCATAGCTAAATATTTCTTTAAAAATCAATCACTTTACTCACCAAGCAGTTCTACTGCATCCCAGCCAAAGTCCTGATAGTAGCGGACATTCAGATTATAACGTTTCACATACTCGCACAACTGCTCCTTCCGGGCAGCTTCACGCACATCGCGATTAGAGTTCATGTTTTGGTAAACATCAAAATGATGACCGAAAATCCGTTTGGCGCTTGGTATGAACCGTGCTCCGTCTTCTGTCTGTTCAAAGGCTGTCACCACCGGCTTCCCGTCCCGTTCCTGAATCGTCATACAACCAGAGTGATTGCCGCCAGATACCGTTTTCAACGTGTCGCCTGCCACGTTGTACCAGTCAACCCAGCAGTCACACCACACCCGTCCCTGCGTCGTGTCCTCCTCTTCCTCAGCCACTATCAGCAGCGTCGGTATGCAGAGTTGCCCTTGCAAATAGTGCTTCCCAATCTCCTTTACCAGATAGTCGCTAATGGCCTCGCGCACGGCCTGCTCCCGACGATTGATTTCAATGTGGCGGATGCAATCCTGCTTGTGGCCATCGAAATCCGACATCAGCCACTGCCCGTCTACCTTCTCCATATACAGCTTGTGCTCCTCTATGTCGCTGTTCTCATCGAACGAGCCGTCCTCCCATTTCTGCCTCACCTTGACGGTCGCCACGGCATGAGCCCCGTCCTGTAGTTCCACTCCAGTCACCTCATAGTCAGCCATCGTGCCGCCGTTGCCAGTCACAAAGTAGTACAGCCACTCATGATCCATCGTCTCATGTTCCGGCAAATGGTTAAACATCGTGTCCAGCACGGCATAGAAATCCGCCGTCATAAAGTCCTTCGACTTCTCCAGCAGTTCATGGTCAGGAATATACTGACACAACTCTGCCGCCCGCTCGCGCAGTTGCTCCTCCTCATTGCCACACGCAGCCAATAAAAACGCTGCAATAACAAAAATAAAAGTCTGTTTCATAGTTGCTAATTCTATTTTTCTTTCAACAAATGACTATGATAGATAGTAATTACATATTGATAGGTTTTAAGCAGTAATAGAGATATTTACTTATTGAAAGTCCACTAATAGGGGATATTGAACATAGTCCACGTCCAATGCAACAATGGATATTTGAGATGTTGACAGCACCAATAGGTGCTCTTACAGACATTAATACGTCATCTTTATTGGCCTCACGTGTGGGTTTGTTACAAAACACTCGGACTGTTGGATATAACGCGCCAAAGTCTGCATTTCCTTGGAAAAAGGGAAGACCATCCCCAACGTTATTATAGCTTACCGAATCTGGCGATTGCCCCATAGTGATAATCGCCAATTCTGTTAATTTCCGGTGTTCACACTTCGTCCTATCCATTATCGTCCTCCTTCAGCATTTCTTTCAGCTCTTTCAGCCCTTGCTCTATCTGTTGCTCCGTCTCTTCCAGTCGGGCAAGGATGGTGGCAGTTGGCTCATACTCCACCTTCACCCGCTCTACCTCTTTATATTTATTGATGGAGAGGTCGTAGTCGTTTTGGCGAATCTCGTCAACGGGAACTAAGAACGACTGGTCCTTGCGGGTGCGGTTGGCTTCATCTTCCAAGTGCTCATAGCGACGGATGATGTCGGGAATGTCGTTGTCGTTAATGGGATTGCGCTTGTCATCAAGCGAGAAGCCATCGGCCCGCATGTCGTAGAACCACACCTTATCCGTGCCGCCGCTGTTTGTCTTGGTGAAGATGAGAATGGCGGTGCTTACGCCTGCGTAAGGTTTGAACACACCGCTGGGCATAGAGATGACGGCTTGCAACCGCTGATTATCGACCAGTTCTTTGCGAACAGCCTTGTGACCAGATGAAGTGCCAAACAGAACGCCGTCGGGAACAATCGAGGCACAGCGGCCTCCCAACTGGAGCATACGGGTGAAGAGGGCCACGAAGAGCAGTTCCGTCTTCTTCGTCGGGGCAATCTTAGTGAGCGACTTGGCGATGACCTCCTTGTCAATATTACCGGCAAAGGGTGGATTTGCGAGGCAAAGCGTGTAACGCTCGGCATCGGTATTGTCGGTAGAAAGGCTGTCCTTATACTCTATGTCGGGATTGTCCACGTTGTGCAGCATCAGGTTCATGGCACCGATGCGGAGCATAGTCTGGTCTGTATCGAAACCATGAAACATGTGTTTGCGATAGTGCTCCTGATTCTCACGGCGCATCAGTTCCTGTGAGTAGTGGCTCTTGATGTACTTGGCACTCTCTACGATGAAGCCGGCACTGCCCATTGCTGGGTCGCAGATGACATCCTTCAAGTTGGGTTTCATCAGCTCAACCATCATACTAATGATATGCCTGGGTGTGCGGAACTGGCCATTGGTGCCAGAAGCGGCCATCTTTCCAAGTACATACTCATAGACATCGCCCATCGTGTCGCGGTTGTTCATGTCGAGGCCGTCCACACCCTCAACGACCTTCACCAAGGTTCGTGCATTGGGAATGAGGAACGTGGCGTTCTCCATAAAGCGGCTATAGGCCGATTCGCGCCCGCTGTTCAGGTTCTTGATGAACGGAAACACGTTCATACGCACGTTCTGGAACATCGATGCGCCGTCATCGTTCTTGAACACATGCCAGCGCAGCCGCTCGTAGGGTATGTCCTGATCCGTTTCCGGGTTATGCCAGCTCTGACCTACTGGGAATGTCGGGTTCACAAGCGTAGTTCCAAGCAGGTTGGCATTACTCTCCGCCTTTATCTGGGCATCGTCAAGCATCTTCATGAAGAACAGATAGGTCATCTGCTCCAGCACACTGATGCTATTAGTGATGCCACCGGTCCAGAAATCCTCCCAAATCAGGTCTATCTTCGATTTAATCTCTCCTGTTATCATAATGCTACTGGGGTTTTAGGAACAGGAACATACATAATGTCCTCTCTTGTGGAGTTAATCAAATCCTTTACATCCACATCAAGTAGACCTGCAATCCTGTCCAAGGTCTGCAAATCTGGCTGTGAGGTATTGGTACACCACTTACTAATGGTGGAATAATTCTTACCCAACTGCTCTGCCAGCCATTTGTTTGTCCTTTTCTTCTCAGCCAGGACAACCTTCAGTCGATTCAAATCTTTCATGTAGTAATAATATTTTGAATTTGACGCAAATTTAGTGATTTTCTCCCAAAATCCTATAAAGAACACTCTCTTTTAATCTTTTTTCAAGAAAAACAGCCTTGAACAATGATTATTCAGACATTAGCGCATTAAAAATGAAACAAAGTGTAACTTTGCACTCTGTTTGGGGGAGAAATCTCGACGCAGGGGTGATTTTGTTTGGCAACAGCAAAGGAATCCTCCATTTGCAAATTGACCCATAGGTCGAAATTCTCATTGACATTTGATGTTAAGGCACTAAGCAGACGTAGAACGTAAGGGTGCTTTCTTAGGCTTAGGTTCAGGTAGTTCACAACAGGTTTCTCTAACGAGCGTAGAGAGATAATCGCGGTCATCTACATCAGCAATATAGAAATAGTCCTTTGCTCCTGCATAGGGCGGACGGAGTTCAACTGTCCTCAACAGCTCGCGTACTGCCTCCGTTGGCTTCAAATAGAAGCAGTCATCGCAAATCAGTCCACATATCTTGCCGTCACAATATATCCCATAGTCGCCAAACATCTTCTTGGCAACAATTTCGCCCGCCCCAGCGCACTGGTCTGTGATATACTGCACAAAGTCTGCATTACTTGCCATAATCTACCTGTAATACCGATTCTCAGCAGCCTCCAATTCGATAAAATGTCGCCCTGCATTATTCAGGACGCAGCCTTAGGCCTTCATCAGAATTTTTCCAGCGAAAGCCCTTTATTTCCATGCTATGATTCTGCAAATTCCCTCCAGATATTGGCGGTCAATATCATCGAAAGCATCCAGTTCCTTACTGTCGATATCGAGTACAGCCACGACCTCACCTTCTGCCGAAAAAACGGGAACGACAATCTCTGAGCGCGACAGGCTGCTGCAGGCAATATGTCCAGGGAACTGCTCGACATCAGGTACCACAATCGTCTGGTGCTGCTTCCAAGCCGTACCGCACACACCTCGTCCGAAACCGATGTGCATACAGGCCACGGGACCCTGGAAAGGCCCCAATATCAGCTCATTGCCTTGTACCCGATAGAAGCCAGTCCACCAAAATCCCATTGCTTCATATATGGCTGCACACACGTTGGCCATCACAGCCACCTTGTCTGTTTCTCCTTCTGTCAGTAAACGGATTTGCTCCGTGAGCAAACGGTATTTCTCTGTCTTTTCAAGAAAAAAACGCTGAAACTCGTGCTCAAAATTGGGAGTCAGAATCCCCTTGCCTATAGCCTCTCGAATCTCTTGTAACGTCCAGAACCGGCCTCCGTCGAGTTCATCTTTCGATGGATGTATCTCACCCTCGTAAGTCGTGCGGTATATATACACCAGTTCTCGTTCACGCTGGGACTCGAACACATATTTGCCGATAAAGGCAGGTGTGAAGTTGGCAATGCCTAACTCCTCGCGCACCTCACGGTACAATGCCTCCTCATGCGTCTCACCATAGTCCAGATGGCCACCCACGGCCGTGTCCCACTTGCCAGGCTGAATATCTTTCCAATCAGGTCGCTTCTGCAGATACAAGTCTCCCTGCTTGTTAAACACATGCAAATGCACCACGGGGTGCAGCAGATTCAAACCGCTATGACATTCGCCTCGCGTTGCCTTACCGATGACCGTTCCCGCCTCATCCACAATCGGGAATATCTCTTGCTGATTATCTTTCATTTATCACTTCTGAGGCCACCTTCCATGATTGGTATGCCTATTCCTCTGCAGCACCATTAATTTCTTTCAGGAAATCGCGGAAAAGCTGGATGGCCAGGTTGGTAGCAATGGCCAGATTGATGTCGCGGCCATGATCTTCCACCACTTTGCAAGTCACCACCTTGTCAGGGCTTCCACAGGCAATCCAGATGGTGCCGACGGGAATCTCCTTGGTACCTCCCGAAGGGCCTGCTATGCCAGTAGTGGCAATGGCGTAGTCGGTCTGCAACGTGCGGCAGGCGCCTTTCACCATTTCGACAGCCACCTCTTCGCAGACAGCCGTCTTCTCCTCCAGCAACTGCTGTGACACGCCCAAAAGACGCTCCTTCACGTCGTTGACGTAGCAGATGATGCCGCCCTTGAAATATTTCGAAGCACCAGGAACGGCAATAATTGCCTCGGCAACACGTCCGCCAGTGCAACTCTCGGCTGTGCCAACTGTCTTTTCTGTTTCCCACAGCAGTTCGCTAATCTCCCTGCTAATCACTTTTCCTTCAAAATCCATATCTTATTTATTGTCTGTTGTTTAATTCTCATGTAAACGTTACCTTCGAGAAGGCGGGTGCGTCGATGGGGCAGAAATCATTGTCAAGATATTTGTAGTAGCCCGTCACGGCAATCATCGCCGCATTGTCGGTGGTATAACTGAACTTGGGGATGTAGACCGTCCAGCCATAGCGCTTGGCGTGGTCGTTAAAGGCGTTGCGCAGTCCCGTGTTGGCACTCACGCCGCCAGCCACAGCCACATGCTTGATGCCAGTGTCCTTGACAGCCTTTTTCAGTTTCTTCATCAGGATGTCCACGATGGTCCACTCCAGCGATGCCGCGAGGTCTTCCTTGTGATGCTCGATGAAGAGCGGGTCGTCCTCCAACCATTTGCGCAGACTGTAGAGAAACGATGTCTTCAGCCCGGAGAAACTATAGTCGTAGTCAGGGATTTGCGGCTCTGCAAAGTGGAAAGCCTTGGGGTCACCTTGTCTGGCCAGGCGGTCGATGATTGGGCCTCCGGGATAACCCAGTCCCATCACCTTCGAGCATTTGTCAATGGCCTCGCCGGCAGCATCGTCGATGGTCTGCCCCAGCACCTCCATATCGTTGTAGGCATTGACTTTAACGATTTGTGAATTGCCGCCGGACACGAGTAGGCAGAGGAAAGGAAAAGGAGGATGCTGGAGATTGAGGGTCGGCTCGTTGATGAAGTGTGCCATCACATGACCCTGCAGATGGTTCACGTCGATAAGGGGAATGCCTAATGAGCGTGCAAAGCCTTTGGCAAAGTTCACGCCCACCAAGAGCGACCCCATCAACCCAGGCCCACGTGTAAAGGCTACCGCCGACAGTTGCTCTTTGCTGATGCCTGCCTGGCGGATGGCCTCGCTCACCACCGGCACCACGTTCTGCTGGTGGGCACGGCTGGCCAGTTCGGGCACCACGCCGCCGTATGCCTCGTGGACGGCTTGTGAAGCGGTCACGTTTGAGAGCAACACGTCGCCTTTCAGCACAGCCGCCGATGTATCGTCGCAACTCGACTCTATCCCTAATATGTAGATTTCTTTTTCCATTTTTTTCGCTTGTAGCATTGCTCTTGGTTACAGAGGTGGCAGGCGTAGTCTTTGCGGCTGACGTTCCTGCCCAGCCCAATGATACCACTCACCGACTTGATGGGAAGCATGAGCGAACTGTCATTCAGCCTGACACCACAGGTGTGGCCCCGAAACAACGGGAACAGCAGTTGTTGTTGCGTCACGCTCCATCCGCAATAGCCTGGCGAGAAGCGGTTGGTGTGTTTCCATTGAAGTTTGTCGATGCTTGCCTGCAAATGGCACTCCATCTGGTCGGCACAAGCCTCGGCAATCACGCTGCCCAAGGCATCGGCGATGTAGGTGCGAACCATATCGCCCTCCTGCTTGAGCCGCTGTTGGTATGCCTCATACTCTATGCCTGCCGTAGCGATGAAGAAAGCATAGGCCTCGGCTCCGTCCAACTGTCGGCTAATGGTCTGCCCAGTATTGAAGGTGGCAGGCAGTTGGCTGTCGACAAAGTAACAGAAACGTGGTCGCAGCCAGGAACCTATTTCGTCCATCAGCCTGTCTGTCTCTACGCGAACCTGGTCATCTGGAGTGGCCTCTCCATAGCCCATCTGCCTATAGATATCGGCCACTTCGATTCCCAGTTCGTTGAAAGACAGTTGCTTCTCGCTCACTTTTGTTTGTCAGTAAGACTATTCCTTGATGTTTGGCTCCTCAAGCCCTAAGTGCTTCTTGCGGTCTACCACCTTCAGCACAAGGCCCAGCAGAAGTGCCGCCACGCCCAAGCAGGCCAGCATCACCAGCGGAGCGGTATAGTCGAACTGTGTGGGGTCGGTCACATCAGGGTTGGTGGCATCGAGCACCTTGCCAATGAGCAGCGGGAAGAGCCACAGGCCAATGTTCTGTATCCAGAAGATGAGAGCGTAGGCTGAACCTATCACTTTGGCATCGACCAACTTAGGAACCGACGGCCACAACGATGCTGGTACGAGTGAGAAACTGGAACCCAGCACCAAAATGGTGACGTAGGCAATAATGATGCCTCCCACGGCAGAACCCTTGAACAAAGGCAAAACAAAAGCAAACGTAAGGTGGCAGGCGATAAGCAGCAGCGAACCCAGCACGAGCATCGAGGCTGCCTTACCCTTATGGTCTACATAACTGCCAAGGATAGGGGTAATAAGCACGGCCAGCAATGGGAACACGGCGAAGATGCTCTCTGCCGACTGGCGCATATAGCCCATATAGCAGTAAGTGATAAGAGCGGCTATCGAAATGCCCAGAAGAGTGTACTTCACGTTTAACTTCTTCTGGAAATTGCTGGCAAAACCGGCAGCAGCCACCACAAGCATAATGACATACTGCACAATGGTCACCTCCGACGAGGCCCAGAACGAGCCTTCTTCGGGGAGCGTCAGCGTGAGGTTGCATTGCAACATATTCACAGCATACTTCTGGAAGGGGAAGATGGCTGAGTAGTAGAGCACGCACAGCAAAGCGACAATCCAGAAACCGCTGTCGGAGAGTATCTTGCCAATGTCGGACACCTTGAACGGGTCGTCTTTCTCTTCAGCCTCACCTGTCTGGGCATCGAGTTTGTAGTCCATCACGAAATAGACGATGGTCATAATGAGGGCGATGCACAGCAGCACGACACCAAAGGCTACCGAGCGCGTCACGCTCACCTGACCGCCGAGACGGGCGAAGAAGGGTGAGAAAATCATGCACGTGGCCACACCCAAACGGGCCAGAGCCATCTCCGAACCCATTGCCAAAGCCATCTCACGGCCCTTGAACCACTTCACGATACCACGACTCACCGTGATGCCAGCCATTTCGCAACCGCAACCGAAAATCATAAATCCGCAGGCGGCAAACTTGGCCGAAGCGGGCATTCCCTCATAGAAGGGCGACACTCCCAACTCGTCGAATACAGGAATGTAATTTAGATTGTCGGTAAACCATTGCTCTAAGCCGCTTCCCATAAACGACTCGCTCACGGCATACCACTTGATGACGGCTCCCACGAGCATCACCACAGCCGAAAGAATGGCGGTGAAACGCACCCCCATCTTGTCGAGGATAATGCCGGCAAAGATTAGGAAGAAGGCAAAAACGTTGAGAAACACCTCTGAGCCTTGCATCGTGCCAAAGGCGGTAGAATCCCAATCACGGGTCGTCTCCATCAAGTCCTTGATGGGCGAGAGGATGTCCATGAAAATGTAGCTGCAGAACATAGCCAAAGCCAGCAGCAGCAGAGCCGTCCACCGCATAGCGGCGGAGTCGCGGAGTGTCTTTTGAATTGCTTGTGACATAATTAATTATAAACGTTATTATAGAATTTCGATATTTCGACAAAAGGATTTACAACTCGTCGCTGGTGTAGCCCTGCGGCAGGGGGCGGCAGTTGTACTGCGAGGCCATGATTTCGCCATAGGCACCAGCAGAACGGATGGCCAGCAAATCGCCACGATGGCAGCGGTTCAGGTCTATTTGCTTGGCAAACACATCGGTCGACTCGCAGATGGGGCCAACTACGTCGTAAGTGTCCAAAGGCTCGTTGCTCGACACGTTCTCTATCTTATGGTAAGCCTGATAGAGCGCGGGCCGGATAAGGTCGGTGAAGCCGGCATCGACGATGGCGAACTTCTTCACAGCCCCTTCCTTGACATACAGCAGGCGGGTGATGAGCGTACCCATCTGACCCACCACAGCACGTCCCAACTCAAAATGAAGCGTCTGTCCGGGACGCAACTTCAGCTGGCGGGCGTATGTGTCGAAATAAGCCTTAAAATCGGGAATGGCAACGCGGTTGGGGTGCTGGTAGTCTATGCCCAGTCCGCCACCCACATTGATGTGCTCTACGCTTAAATGATGGCGTTCCAGTATGTCCTGCAACTCGTTCACACGGTTGCACAGAGCCTGGAAGTCGCCCATATCGAGTATCTGTGAGCCGATGTGGAAATGGAGTCCCACCACCTTGACATGCTTCAGCTGTGCGGCACGCTCAATGACAGGAATCATGTCGCGCATAGCAATGCCAAACTTGTTTTCGGCCAAACCCGTAGTAATGTTAGCATGGGTATGAGCACCCACGTTGGGATTCAGGCGGAAAGCCACCCGTGCGACCTTTCCTTTGACAGCTGCCAGCTCGTCGATGACCTCCAGTTCGGGAATACTCTCCACGTTGAAGCAGAAGATGTCGTGGTCGAGCCCGAGGTTGATTTCCCAGTCGCTCTTGCCCACGCCAGCGTAGACAATCTTTGAGCCTGGGAAACCAGCCCGGACACAAGCCTCTATCTCGCCTCCACTCACACAGTCGGCACCCAGCCCCGCCTGACGTATGGCACGCAAAACTTTCGTGTTGGCATTGGCCTTCACGGCATAGTGCACCACAAAGCCTTCGTGGCGGTGTGCTTCAGTGTTGATGGCATCGAGCGTCTGCCGCAGCAGCTCCATATCATAATAGTAGAACGGCGTTCGCAGCTGCGCAAACTTGTCTAATGGAAATGTTCCTTTCATATCAAGTGACATTCACTTTACAGCAGTTTCGGACAAACACCTCTCTATTTTACACAGATTTTCTGACCATTACTGATAAATAATCCTTTTACCGAGGGTTTACCTGACAGGCGCTGTCCGCTAATGTTGTACCAAATGCTTTCCTTTTGAGACTGGACATTGAGCGTCGAGATACCAGTAACAGGATTGTCACCTATGACCAAATCCAGACGTTCGGGAGCATCATTGACCTCAATATAAGCGCTGAACGGCGACAGCCATTCCCCTGCAGAGACGCGCACGAACTCTCCTGCCACCACGCCATTCTGGTCTTTGGCAGCGAAGCAGTAGACGCTGGACTGGTCACTACCCCACTCTACCTTCTCGTAGGTTCCAATCATATTTCCGAACAAGACTGACGTGTCATCCAAACCTTCAATGCTGACATTCTGAGCCTCAACCTTTGCAGCCGATGGCTGGAAAATGTAGGGCGTGTTGGCAGCTGTTCCGTTTGTCTCAGCCTCGCCGAACAAGGCATTTGCGTCCTTTATCTCCTTGAATGAATGGAAGGTGCCCAAAACTTCTGCCTGGTCTGCTGCCAGGCCGAATGGCAGGAATACTGTAGAGGTGATTCCGACATCGAAGAAGCGGTCTAACTCGGCATTTTCAGCCATAAAATCCTTCGGGGCGCGGAAATCCATAGTGTCGGTAAGCTTCAGGCGCATACAATTATCGCCAAGAATCACATTGTCCTCACCACCGTCATCATTGTCAGCTGGCAGATAGAAGAGGGCGTTCTGGCCGAATCCTCCAAACAGACCGGCACTGCGGTTTACGGTCATATCCTTGATATCGGTGTCACTGATGTCGATATAGAGGATCTTGTCTTTGTCCACATGGTCAAAGACAGAATTGCCCAACTCGGTAATCTTCATCAGCTCCACTGCCTTGCGGGCACCACGGGAAAGAGGAGTGCCCAGATCCACTTCGATGGCAGACAGCACGATACCACGGTTGTTGGACATCGATGCCGATGCAGGCAGTTCGTATGCTATGACACGATTGGAAATTGCATTTGCCTGGCTGGAGTAACTGTTGTCGCTGGCTACAGCCGATGACGATGCTCCCACATTCGAGATTTTGATGTGTCCACCCAACACACGGCCTCGGAACGGACTCTCGGCACGTGCAGTAGATGGCTCGGATGTTTGGTACAAATAGATATAGACAAACGTATTCTCTGCGCAAGAATAAGGTATGTAGAGTGTTTCCAGCTTGTTGAAGTCGGGATAGTCATCGTTGGGGAAGAGCACAGGTGCACCATTTCCGATCTGTACAGCCAGTATGGCGCCTGTTCCGATCTCGCCCTTCAACATCACCTGACCAGTACCGGCAGGAACCTCAATGGTTAGGCCCTTGAAGGCATTGGCATAGTCGTCGGTGCCAGGTATCTTCGAAAGCACATCTTCCATATTGGAAGGAATTTCCGTCAAATCCACGCCAGAGGGGTCATCAGGATTATTGCTGTCGCCCTCATTGTAATCGCCAGCCTTCAGGGTGTAAAGCACGTTGTTGACCACGATGTTGAGGTAGTCCTCGTCAGACATTCCGTCAGGAATCTCGTTGCCAAGTGCTCCTGTAGGCTGGTCTGTCGATGGTTTCTCCCCGTTATCGGTCTCAGCAACGATAGGCGAGATGGGGACAGTACGGGCAATGGTCATCGTGCCACCATCTACGGCAATGGCATAGTCATCGGGAACACTTGCGGCGGCAAAGCCACTAATCCACGTGCCCCCATCCTCGGACTTAGTCAGCCTCAAACTGCCAGGCAAGGTCTTTGAAGAAGTGAAAGATATCAGCGCATTTCCTGTAGAAGTGGTAATAAGGTCTGCTGTACCACTAATGGCGTTCCTGCCCAACAGGTAAACAGTCAGGCCGCCTTCAAGATTACAGGTAACCGGCACCGTGAGATTGGCATTTGCAAGCACCAGGACATGGCCGTCGTCCACATACTTCACCGTACCGTCACCTAATACATCCTTACAATTCTTGCTGCTCACTACGGTCGAGCCTACGGAAAGGTTGTAGTAAGTGACGGGAGTGGTTGCAATCAAGTACTCGGATTCATATAGTTGCAAAGAATTCTCGTATGAAACCACAAAGCCAGACGAGAATACCACATTGTCGCCCGGCTGCCAACTCAGTTGGCCAGGATTGGCCTCGTCAGTAATAAATGTCAGAGGCACATCTTTGCTTTTCACCTCTGACACGAAACCGTTCTCAAACGACAAGACACTTGCGCCATGAAGATTTACAAACAAGCAGTCCAGATTACTCCTGACAAACTTGACGGTGTCTTCGATAACCACATCAGCACCATAAAGCGACAAGGTACTGGTAGTGGGGTTGAAACGCACGGTGCCATCGCCGAGGACATTGTCCTTGTTCACGTTGTTTACTTGTATGCCCTTCACCCAGATGGGATAGTACTCCGATACGGGAACAGTAAAGTTGACAGTCACCTCAACATCATATTCTACTGACGGCATCGGGAACAGCCACGTATTCTCCTCATCGCCTTGACAAACCTCAATAGGCGTGCTTACCGAAGGAACCTTCAGACGCGACTGGGCATTATTGCCGTCGGTAATCTTTACTGCTGAGACACTCTCAACGCTATATGTTGAGGCTGGTGTCACAGTAATGGTGCAAATGCCATTGGTCGGGTTAATGCTATGGCTCACATCGCCAAGCATTGCGCCACTGGCAGCCCCATTCAGCAGCTCACGGATTCTGACCGTGCCACCCGACGCCACTTCTGATATGCTCAGAAGCAGCGCGAGGGTGACAAAGGTTCTTATAATGATTCTGTTCATTACGAATTACGAATTACTTCACAAACATCTTCTTGCCATTTACGATGACCAGACCCTTCTTGGGCTGAGTCAAACGCATGCCTTGCAGATTGTAGATCTGACCGTTGGTCACGGTAGTGCGTACTATGTCGTCAATGCCATTGTATTCTCCGCCATAGACAATTCTCAGCGCACGTGACTGAGGACCTCCATAGATGGCGTCGTCAAGAAGGAGATATGCACGGGTGGCAGGAATGGTGCCAGTAGTGGACTTCACGAACTCGTTGTTGTAGAGTACATAAACAACATTGTCAGTAATGGCAGTGACGTCTGTGCCATTGCTATTTCCCTGCAGCAGATTATCGGCAAACTCATTTGTATTACCAGTATAAGCGTAAGCAAGATAATTATCGGGAATATCTCCCTCGTAAGACAGGAGCACACCTACATGCTGGGGAATATAGTCAATATCCTGCACGGTAACTTCTTCCTCATCAGTAGCAGTAACAATGTATGCCTTCATACCCTCAGGAATCGCCAGGTCTTCCTCAGCATAATAAGTCACCCACTGAAGGCTTTCATTGAAGATAAAGTCAAGCTCGCGAAGGATGTCGAAGGTTCTTGTCACTGTGCCTTGATAGTTGTTTACACCTGTAAACGTAACGGTAGCAGTACCAACATTGGTGTTGTTAGCGTAAGACACAGTAAAGTCTGCGTCCTCTATCAACTCGCCAATCTCCCAATCTTCAACGCCATACCAACCTTCTTCCAAAGTCTGAGGCTCACCATCATAGACAAACTCACCGCCTTCAATCCAGACCATGTCTTCTGCCAGAGTCTTGGGCAAAATGGTAAAGGTAGCATACACGGGGGCAAAGGTGTGGTTATCGTCGCCAGGAACAAGCTTTACATAATAAGTACCTGCATCCACGACCACCTCTAACTGCTCGCCGTTTTCATCGTCACGGGCTTCCTCAGAAGCGTAATAGAGTACCACTACTTCAGCATCAACTTCACTATAATTAAAATACTGTGCATCGCCATTATAGGTCACTTCCTGGTTTTCAGCGGTAATCTCAACTTCAGCAGGTACAATTTCGAAAGTCGTGGTGACAGGCTCATCACCATTGAAGAAGTTGATTTCATTCGACGTAAGCGTTACGGTAACGGTACCGACATCAACATTATCTTCGCCATAATCAACTTCATACTCAGAAGCATCTACGGGGTTGCCGTTGAAGGTAACGGTAATTGTTGGCTCTATAGGATCACCTGTGTACACCTGTTCATCAATAGCGGCTACGACAACCTGCGAGAAGTCGGCCTTCTCAATGCTGAACTCTCTCATAGTCTCAGCTGAATTGTAGTTTGCAGTTTCAGCAACTGAGACAATTACCTGATAGCCACCTGCATTAGTAGGAACGGTAGCAGTGGGTTCGTCATCATTTTCACCCAGATAAGTAATGGTCATAGCTCCTTCACCTAAATTGCCAGAAACCTCGGGTACATTAGGTTCGTCACCGTATGTCCAGCCTACAATTTCAATTCCCAGTTCCAGGTCAGCTTTAGCAATGATAAAGTCAGCAGTATCAGAACCAGCCTGATAGTTGTCGGTCTCTGCCACCTCTACCTTTACGGTATAAGTTCCGGCATCGCCCGGCATTATTCCTGTATAGGTATTGTCGTCGGCATCTTTCACCTTATAATAAAAAGTCTCAGCACCTTCGCCGAGGTTTCCGGAAACAGATGGTTCGTTGTCTTCATACGCATCGTATGTCCAGCCTTCAAGGGTTACAGTCAGGCCGGTCAGCGCAGCCTTGTTGATGGTGAAGGTCGCAGTGGCCTCGCCATTATAGATGCCCTGTCCTGTCACGGTGACGGTACCCGTACCGGCATTGACATTGTCGCTGTATTCAAAGGTGTAGTCCGTAGACTGAGTAAGCGTGGTGGTTCCCAGCACGACGCTGCTCACGGCAGGCTCCTTGGGATTGCCATCATAGTCATACGAAGTCTCGGCCAATGTGACTACTGCATTAGCAATCGAAGTACGTGTCTGGAAATCGGCCACCACCTCAACGTCGTATGCAGCATCGGGCATCTGAAACGTATACTGCGTTTCTCCACTTGGGTCAGCAGTAGCATCAACAGCCGACACAGCAATGACGTTATCAAAACCAGGAGCCTTGAAGCGCGACTGAGCCTGACTACCTTCGATAGTACGCTCGGCAGTAATATTAGCCACTTTGATGTAATTGCCTGCCACAGGAGTCACGGTCAGCGTGCACACGCCATCGGCTTGTGATACAGAATACGACACCTCACCAGGGGAACTTGCAGTAATGGCTTCCCCATTGAGTTTCTTGATGACCGTTACAGTGCCACCAGCCCACACACTCGTTGCCATCAGAAACGTGGCAACCATCATTCCAAAAAACTTTTTACTCTGTTTCATAGTTGTTAATGTTGTTATTGATTGATTAATGATTATAAATCTGTCAATCTAATGAATAATTTTGGTTCGTCCTAACTGGGAGTTTGGTTCGTCCAAACTATTGGTTTGGTTCGTCCAAACTTCAGGATATATTCCTGGTGTTGTTTTGAAATAATTTTTATGTGTTTTAATTGACAATAACTTTCTTTCTGTTAATGATATACAACCCACTCTTAGGAGTTGCGACGCGTTGGCCAGAGAGGCTGTAGTATTCAGTCTCCGCACTCTCAGGGACAACCATTTCGCTGATGTCGGTAAACACGCCCTCAATAATGGAAAGACGCGAACCGGCAGGGGCGGCAACTTCAGACAGCAGCAGATAGCCGCGATTGGCAGAAATAGTGCCCGTGGTGGCGCGGGTGAAACCGTCGTTGTAGAGCACATAAACCGTACCTGTAGTAATGTCGCCCACGGCGGTTTCGTCGCCAGTGCCTCGCCATGCAATTGCCGATTCTACGCCAATCTCAGTCTCATCACCCATATACTCTAAGGCGATGATGGGTTCCTCCACTTCAGCTATGGTGCGCTTCAACAGCACGGCCTGACCTTGGGGAATGTAATCAATCTTCTCGACGGTCACACCAGTTCCAGAGGCGGCTGTCACTACGTATGCCTCCAGCCCATCGGGTGTCTCCAAGCTCATCTCATCATCATAATACGTTGCCCACTCGCGGCTGTTCTGCCCGTAAGAGATATTCAGCTCTTTCGTAGCAACAACGGTGGAAATCAGCACTGAAGAGACAGGAACCGCTTCTTGTTCATTCCAGACAAAGAAACCATTACTCCTGTCATAGAACAATTCATCTGATGTCTCTATCATCAAGCTGTTGCCACTTGTAACCTCACCAGTTGTCTCATCACTAATGTTGTCAATACCATTTATCTGGCTAAACCCGCTGATAACGGTCTGGCCTGCTTCTTCTTCAAGGCCTGTTCTCAACTGCAGTGAGCAGAGATGGTTGTCGCCTTTGACGAAAATGAGCGATGGGAAGGGGTCCATCCAACCATCGAACAGAATGGCCTCAACAAATGTGGTCTGTATCGTGTTTTCACCTGTCAGACTGATGATGAGGTCGTCATTTCCCGTATACTTAATGCCGGCCATCTCTTGTTCTACTATAATCTCAGCATTGTTCAGCGTCAGGGTATTCGTCTCTTTATCGAAACTCACCGTTTCATCGCCCAGGACATCATCTGCGTTCTTCGCTGTTACCATTATCCCAGCAATAGTGACAGGATACATTTCAGTCTGAGTGATACCGATGTTCAGCGGAACGAAGGAGAATGCTTCTGTTGACGAGAACAGCAGGCGAACTTGTTCTGAGGTTACGTCTGACAACAAGGGAATCTCTACAATGCCGTCGGCATCAGCTGACGACAAAGCAATCTCAGAAGAATAGGTCTTGCCGTCTGCAGTATAATCCCAAGTTTCTTCGTCTATGCCATAACCAACCACTTGTACCTTTACACTCTTATTAGTACAGGTACCCCAGTCGAACTGGAAAGTGAATTTCTCAATAGTGCTCGCTTCTACCGAAACTGGCCACATCTCAGTCTGTGAGGAGTTTTCTGGTGTTGAAACAAGCACGTAGCTGTCATACTTCAGCTCTGCTACAGTGGCCTGAAAATCAGTAAAGTAATTTGTATATATATAGGCACTACCGCCATTATCTGAATTGACATAATTCACTTTACCTGTAAAGGACGCTATGTTCATTAAACCAGTTTCAGCATTGATCTCATTGTCGTCAGCGTTAAAGGCCAGCCCGTTCTGATAGATCACAGATGGCTGTTGAGTATTAAACAAATCGCCATAGCTTCTCACAGAGCCGGGCAGCTTCTCACTGGTGGTAAAGGTCAATACTGTATTCCCTGAAAGACTAAAGCCGTAATACTCATTCGCCCCAATAACGTTATACCCCACCAAACGAATGGTAAGCGCTTCAAGATCTTCACCGATGATGATAGCATCACTTTCTTCCGGTGTAATCTGAGCACCCTTCAGCGTCAGCGTGCCTTCACTATAGCTCACCGATACATAGTCATCGCCCAAAACGTTGTCGGCATTATCACTTGTCACCTGAATACCACCAACCCATAGATTGTAGTCTTCGGCCCATACCCCAAGCGGCACAAGCAGCAACGCATACATCAAGAAAAGCCATCTCGGCCTTCCTACCAGTTTTTGTTGATTAATAATGTTTCTTCTCATAATGGTTAATGTTATTTGTTATCTTTCTTTCTGTTCAATATACACATCATAGTGAGGTCATCGTTGGGTTCAGCACCGTCGCGATGAAGCTCAACTTTAGACTTCAGCAACTCCACAGTTTGCTGGGCACTCTCGAAGGGCGTTGTGTCCAGTATCTCAAGCAAACGCTCGTCGGTGAACTGGTCTTGCTGGCGGTTTTCCGCCTCGTTCAGACCGTCGGTATAGATGAAAAGCGGCTTCTCGCTGATGTCATCAATTTCCTCGCCTTCGTAGTCCAAACCTGGCCACAATCCGATGGGTGCATTGGGAATCATTTCTACGAACTGCCCATTGAGAACTGGTGGGTTATGGCCGGCGTTACAGAAGTCGAGATGGCCGGTATGAAGGTCAAGCAAGCCAATGAACATAGTGATGAACATACCCTGCTCGTTGTCTTCGGCCAGTTCGCCGTTCATACGGGTAGCCATCTCTCCTGGGGGCAGTTGCTGTTTCGCCAAGGTGCGGAACAATCGCGTGGCCTGTGCCATAAAGAGTGAAGCTGGCACACCTTTGCCACTGACGTCGCCAAGCGCGAAGTAAAGTTTGTCAGTCTCTTCAATAAGCAAATAACTGTACATATCGCCGCCCACCTCCTTTGCGGGTGTCATCGAAGCATAAATGTCCAAGTCGGGACGGTCAGGGAAGATGGCGGGCACCATCGACATCTGGATGTCGCGGGCGATACGCAGTTCACTCTCAATACGTTCCTTTGCCGCCGTCGTCTCCTCTATCACGGCATTAGCGGCTTGCAGGTCTCCGTATGCCGTCTGCAGTTCCGTATGTGCCTGTTTCAGCTTACGTGCTGCCCGGATGCGGAAGAAAAGGAAAATGGCAAGCGAGAAGACGACAACAGAAATGACGATGATAATGAATCGGAAAGTAGCCCGCTCATTCTCACGTTGCAGACGTTCATTCTCCAGTTCTTTCTCCCCCACCTGGAAGATGGAGTTCATTTCCACAAGCTGGCCGCGAGTCTCCTGGGCATTCAACGAGTCGTTGAGCAGATAGGTGTCCTTGTAAAGGCGGGCAGCGTCAGCATAGCGTCCCATTTTTTCAAAAATTTCTGCGCGCTGCAAGCTTACAATCACCTGCATCGAACTGTCGTTCCCCTCCAACAGCTTCTCAGCTCCCAGGCGGTTATAGTTCAAAGCTTCTTCATAGTGCTTTAGAAGCAATGAGAGTTGGGCGGAGCAATAGTACCACTTGCCACCCAACTGTGTGTCAATATTATTTTTGATATAACTACGGGCCTCTTCCAGATTTCGTGAGGCCTCTTCGGTCTTGCCAAGCCCCAGGTCGGCCTGGACACAAGCCAGATAGTAATATGACCAATAGATGTCACCTGCTGGCGTGCCTTCCAGTTTACGTTCCTTCATCAAATTCTCGAGGAAGGCATGCCATTTAACGGTGAGTTGCTCCAGCCCGGCATAGTCTTTCTTGTTGTTGAGCGCTTCGCCATAAAAGACATACACCTGAGGAAGCACCGAAGGTGGGGGGGTGATGGGAGAGAGATAAGAAAGTGACTTTTCGAAAACCTCAATGCTCTTCTCAAAGTTACGCATATTGCTGTACGCCTGACCCATGATGCAGTTCGCCTGACCCATTCCAAGAGGATTATTACGCTTTTTTGCATCCTCGAACATAGCTTGCGTCTCACGGATGGCAATGTTGTTCTGCCCCGTATAGACGTAAGTATTGGCAACATACCACCACACCTCATAAAACATGTCAATGACGTCCAGCTCCTTCAGTCGCTGCATATCTTGCCGCGACACCGTGAGCACAGAGTCGTCCATTGCATTGTTATAGAAGAAGAGAGTGCGCTCGGCAAGGGCATCGGCTTCGGCCTTCTTATCCTTCTGTCGGCGGGTCTCAGCAATCAGGTCGTTGACGCAACTGTACTGATAGTCCAAGTTGTCAGACTCCAAGCTTTGATAGTATCTCTGCTCAAGCAAAAGGATGCGGTAAACGCCTTTGGCAGTATCAAGCTTTGCCTGCAAATCGTATGTTACAACGGAATTTGCAGGCAAGCCTCCCCAAAAAGACACGATAACGGAAAGGCAAAGAGATATTATCAAATTATTTCTCATCAGTTATTCACCGATCCCCCAACAATGTCAAGCAGTTCGCTGGTAATGGCCTGTTGACGGCTCTTATTGTATTGTAGGTTCAGTTGGCGCAGCAACTCATCGGCATTGTCGGTCGCGGTCTGCATGGCCACCATACGGGCGGCATGTTCCGAGGCGACGCTGTCGAGCAGTGCTGTATAGAGCATCAGATGCCCCATCTTCGGAATCAGCAGAGAGAGCACGGTGTACAAATCTGGCTCTACGATGAAGTTGTCGTTCAGCGGAACCACCTCATTCTCTCCACTTTTTTTCTGCCTTTCCTTCCTCGCTTTCTTCTTCAGGTAGTCTTGTACCTGCTTCGTAACGACATTCGACGAAAGGTCGCGCTCATGGTCGCGCTCCAATTCGGTCTCAATGTCAATGGGCAGGAAGGTCTTGTGGGTGAGAACCTGCGAACCGGCACTCTTGAAGTGATGGTAAATCAGTTCCACCTTGTCTATCTCTCCTTTGGCGAAGCGATCGCCCAACTCCATAGCCAAGTCAATACATTGCTTCACGTTGGGATGGTCGACCATATCTGCCAAGTCGCACTTCACATTATAGCCCAGCTTGCGGGCTTTCTCAGCCACCTTGCGGCCTATCGGATATACCTCCACATTGTCCTTGCCCAATTCGCCAGACAGAGCATCAGCCGCCTTTATCATCACCTTGATGACATTGGCGTTGAAGCCGCCACAAAGCGACGAGTTGCTGCTGAAGACTACCAGGGCCACACGCTTAACCGGACGTTCCTGATCATAGATGGTCTGTGCCCCCACCTCGGCTGCCAGAAACGACTTGAGGATATGCTCAAGCATCGTTTCGTAGGGCAGCATGTTCTGGATGGCCACTTGGGCATGGTGCAACTTCGACGACGCCACCATCTTCATGGCAGAGGTAATCTTGCGCGTAGACTTGACAGAAGCGATACGCCCCTTTATCTCCTTTAATGATGGCATAGGCTATCAAGCATTAAATGTTGCAGCGATGTCGGCCATAACGGCTTCAATCTTCTTGGTCGTCTCGTCGTCGATTTTTCCGGCGGCAAGGGTCTCGATGACTTCGGGGGCCGATGTACGCAACTTCTCCAGGAACTGGTCTTGACACTGGCGCACTTTGTCAATGGGCACCTCGCGCATCAGTCCGTGTACTCCGCAGTAGAGAATAGCCACCTGCTCGCCAACGGGCATGGGGCTGTACTGCGGCTGGATGAGCAACTGGTTGTTCTTGCGGCCACGGTCGAGCGTCATGGCGGTTACGGCATCCATATCACTTGAGAACTTGGAGAAGGCCTCCAACTCGCGGTACTGTGCCTGGTCAATCTTCAATGTACCAGCCACCTTCTTCATCGACTTGATTTGTGCCGAACCACCCACACGACTCACGGAGATACCGACATTGATGGCGGGACGGAAGCCCTGGTTGAAGAGGTCGCTCTCAAGGAAAATCTGACCGTCGGTGATGGAGATGACATTGGTGGGGATATAGGCCGACACGTCGCCTGCCTGCGTTTCGATGATGGGCAGGGCGGTGAGCGAGCCACCACCACGCACATGGCCTTTCATACATTCAGGCAAGTCGTTCATCTGCTCGGCCACCTCCTGCTGTTCGTTCATCTTGGCGGCACGCTCCAACAGACGGCTGTGCAGATAGAACACATCGCCGGGATAAGCTTCACGGCCAGAGGGACGACGCAGAATCAGCGACACCTCGCGGTAGGCCACAGCCTGTTTCGACAGGTCGTCGTAAACCACAAGTGCAGGCAGACCACGGTCACGGAAATACTCGCCAATAGCGGCACCGGCAAACGGTGCATAGTACTGCATGGCGGCAGGGTCGGCAGCCGTAGCGGCCACGATAATTGTATAAGGCATAGCGCCACGCTCCTTCAGCGTCTGTACAAGGGCAGCCACCGTAGAGGCTTTCTGGCCGATAGCCACATAGATACAATACACGGGCTTGCCAGCCTCGTAGAAACTCTTCTGGTTAATGATAGTATCGACGGCGATAGCGGTCTTACCTGTCTGGCGGTCGCCGATAATCAGCTCACGCTGACCGCGTCCGATGGGAATCATCGAGTCAACGGCTTTCAGGCCCGTCTGCAGCGGCTCCTTCACCGGCTGACGGTAGATGACGCCTGGTGCCTTGCGGTCCAGCGGCATCTCGAAAGCATCCTTCAGGTCTATTTCGCCCTTTCCGTCGATGGCCTCGCCCAGCGGATTGATGACGCGGCCCAGCATATTGTCGTTCACGCGGATGCTGGCGATGCGCTTGGTGCGCTTCACCACCATACCCTCCTTGATGCCCGACGTGACACCCAGTAGCACACAACCCACGTTGTCTTCCTCCAGGTTCATCACGATGGCCATCGTGCCGTTCTCGAACTCCAACAGTTCGTTTGCTTCAGCGTTGCGCAGGCCATAGATACGGGCCACGCCGTCGGAAACCTGCAGCACGGTACCCACCTCGTCGAACTGTGCACCGTCGCTGATGCCCTTCAACTGTTCGAGCAGCACCTGGGAAACTTCGCTTGGTTTAATCTTATCTGACATTGTTGTTCTTTTTCGTTATTACATTATAACGCTGTCACGTTACTACGCTATTTCTTTAGTGTTTGAAGAATTGAGTTGAGTTGTGACTTCACGCTGGCATCCATGCGAAACGTGTCGTACTCGAGGACAAAGCCGCCGATGATGTCAGGGTTCACCTCGGTCTCAAACTCCACAGTGCCCTTAGTCTTGTTCTCCACCATCTGGCGCATCTTCTGCTCCGTCTCCGGAGCGACAGCCACGGCGGTGGTGAGTTTTCCTCGAATGATGTTCTTCTGCTGGCGGTAGAGCGTCACATAACTGTTGGCAATAAACTGCATCATATTCTCCCTGTCCTCCTTGAGAACCAACTGCACGAAGGCTTTCGTAAGTGGCGAGATGGTCTCGCCGCCAGCAGCCGTATCCAGCAGCATCTGCTTTTTCTCCTTTGGAAGCATCGGGTTGTCGATGGTATGCCTGAGCGCTGGCACCTCGATGTAACTCTTTGCAACGAGTTGCATCTCCTGGTAGACCTTGTCCTCCAGGCGGGCGTCGGTGGCACTCTTGAGAAGTGCGCGTGCATAACGAACCGAAATGACTCCTATATCCATACGCGCTATCCTTTATCAATTTGAAGATACATCATTCAGCATACGGTCGATGAGTTCCATCTGCTCCTTGTCGCCTTTCAGGTTCTGCTTCAACACCTTCTCGGCAATTTCTACGCTCAGCGTAGCCACTTGCTTGCGGATGTCGGCAATGGCGGCCTTCTTCTCCTGCTCGATGGCCACACGGGCATCGTCCAACAGTCGGGCGCCCTCCTGGCGGGCCTTTTCCTGGGCTTTCTCTACGATGGCCTCGCGAGTCTCCACAGCCTCTTTCAGTATCTGAGCCTGTTTCTCGCGGGCCTCCTGGAGGATGGATTCACCTTCTTTCTGTATATTGGCCAAGCGCTCGTTTGCCTCGTGAGCCTTGCGCAGTGAGTCATCAATGAAAGCCTTGCGCTCCTTCACCATATCGGTGATAACAGGAAACCCCCACTTCCATAGGATGAACAGCACGACCAAGAATGTCAGAGACATCCAGAACAGTAGGCCAGTACTCGGAATCAATAAATCCATATTGCTGAATTTCTGAGTTTACAGACACATGAACGCAATCACGGCAGCGAACAGGGCAACGCCCTCAATCAGGGCAGCAGCAATAATCATATTGGTCATCAGTTTGCTGATAACCTCTGGCTGACGAGCCATAGCATCCATTGCCGAACCGCCAATCTTGCCAATACCAATACCTGCGCCGATAGCGGCGAGACCTGCACCAACGGCGGCGCCCAGCTGGGCAACGCCTTCTACTGCTAACAATGTTGTAATCATAATTGTTTGTTTTTTTAAGCCCCCTATGTTAGGGGGTTGGGGGTCTGAACAAGAGTCCTTCGCCCCGTTAATACTTATTTATTTGTTTATTCTCTATTCGTAAGATGTGAGGGGCATTTGTTCAGACCCCCAACCCCCTAACTTAGGGGGCTAATGTCCTTCCGGGACAGCGCGGGCCATACCGATGAAGACTGACGAGAGGAGGGTGAACACCATTGCCTGGATGAAGCACACCAGACACTCCAGACACATCATAAAGATGCTCATAAGGACGCTGACGGCACTCATGCTGTAGAACACACCCACCGACATCGTTGCCACCAGGAAGATGATGCACGGCATAGCCACGGCGATGGCATGGCCGGCCATAATGTTGGCAAAAAGTCGAATCATCAGGGCGAAGGGCTTGGTGAAGATGCCCACAAACTCGATGACGGGGATAATGGGCACCGGCGCCTTCAGCCACGTAGGCACATCGGGCCAGAAGATGTCTTTCCAATAGTGTTTGTTTCCAGAGAACTGCACCACGACGAAGGTGCACAGAGCGAGGAAAAACGTCACGGCGATATTGCCCGTCACGTTGCCGCTGCCCGGCGGGAACGGTATGAGACCCATCACGTTACAGGTGAAGATGAAGAAGAAGCAGGTGAGCAGATAGGGGGCGTACTTCTCATAGCCCTTGCCCACACCCGGCTTGATGATATCTTCCACCACATACATCACCAGCATCTCCACGAAACCCACGAAACCGCCAGGAGCGGGGTCGCTGGCCTTGTGCCGCTTGTACCAGCGGGCACTAAGCAGGATGCAGCAGAGCAACAGGGCCACATTGATAAACATCACGGCCACGGTCTTCGTAATCGACAGGTCGAGGACAGGTTCGCCGTTCTCCACAATCTTGCCAGCATTATCGCCCTCGGTGGCAATGGCCAAGCCCTGCAGGTCAGCAGGCGCGTCGGCCTTCACGTGGCGCAGGCCCTCGGCATCAGCGTGGTGCTCAAAGCGCGATGAACAGAACACGTGCCAGCCGGTACTGCTCTTCACGATGACGGGCAGCGGAATGACAATGCTGCTCTCGCCCTCGCCAGTAATGTGCCATTCGTGCGAGTCCTTGATGTGCTCCAGCACCACCTCCTTTGCGCTGAACTCCTCGGCCCTTGCCGAAGGTGTCAGCGTCAGCAGAAGCAATGCCAAACACAATAGTCTTTTCAGTTTCCTATTCATTTTCTTTCAGTTTTCAATGTCTCATCGTGAGTGTGGTCACCATCATTAGCGCGTACATAATTAATATGATGAGCGCGTATCGGATGGCCTCTTCACGACTGTCGGCAAAAAGTACGTAGAGCGCGACGGCTGTGCCAATCAACAACAAACGTACCGTTGCCATAATGAGGTAGAAGTGCACCAGATGCTCTGGCGAGTGTTTCTTCACGTAGTCGTAGCCTTTCACGTAGGCCACGCCCAGCATCGTAATCAGCAGAGCGGCTAAGAGGCTACTCATTGATTTCAACGCACACCGACACTTCGTTTTTCTGCACGGCTACAAAGCCGCCCAGTATGGAAAGCTGCTTCCCAGCATACTCCACGACACCTTTCTGTAGCGAGGAGATGATGGGCGCATGATTGTTAAGAATCTCGAAGTTGCCCTGTGAGCCGGGCACCTTCACGCTCTCCACCTCACCTTCAAACTCCACCCTTTCGGGCGAAACGATCTTTAGTCTTAACATTCTCTAAGCCCCCTAAGTTAGGGGATTGGGGGTCTGAACAAGCGTTAATCAGACCTTTATTGTTTAACCACACGGGAATCTGCGCCTGTTCAGACCCCCAACCCCCTAACTTAGGGGGCTTCGGTCACCCTTTTGCGGCCTCCAGCAGTTTCTTAGCCTTCTCCTTGGCATCGTCGATGGTACCGACGTTGAGGAATGCCTGTTCGGGCAAGTCGTCCACCTCGCCGTTAAGGATGGCGTTGAAGCCTTTGATAGTGTCTTCGATGGGCACCATCACGCCAGGCAGGCCTGTGAACTGGGAAGCTACTGAGAACGGCTGGCTGAGGAAGCGCTGCACGCGGCGGGCGCGGTTCACGGTCAGTTTGTCCTCGTCACTCAGCTCGTCCATACCAAGAATAGCGATGATGTCCTGCAACTCCTTGTAGCGCTGTAGTATTTCCTTCACGCGCTGGGCGCAATCGTAGTGTTCCTTTCCCACAATCAGCGGATCAAGGATGCGCGATGTCGAACCCAGGGGATCCACGGCGGGATAGATACCCAACTCGGCAATCTTACGGTCGAGCACGGTGGTGGCATCCAGATGGGTGAACGTCGTGGCAGGAGCCGGGTCTGTCAAGTCATCTGCAGGCACATAAACTGCTTGAACTGAGGTGATTGACCCCTTCTTCGTTGAAGTGATTCTTTCCTGCATCGTACCCATCTCCGAGGCCAACGTCGGCTGGTAGCCCACAGCACTTGGCATACGTCCGAGCAGAGCCGACACCTCAGAGCCAGCCTGCGTAAAGCGGAAGATGTTGTCGATGAAGAACAGGATATCGGCAGCACCGCCGTCCTTGCCTCCACCATCGCGGAAGCCTTCGGCCACCGTCAGACCGCTCAGGGCCACACTTGCACGTGCGCCCGGCGGCTCGTTCATCTGGCCATAGACCAGCGTTGCCTGGCTCTTTTTCAGCTCTTCGGGGTCTACAAGCGAGAGGTCCCACTTGCCCTCGTCCATAGCCTTTCGAAACTTTTCGCCATAGCGAATCACACCGCTCTCAATCATCTCGCGGATGAGGTCGTTACCCTCACGGGTGCGCTCCCCCACTCCAGCGAATACTGAGAAACCGTTGTGACCCTTGGCAATATTGTTGATCAGCTCCATAATGAGCACCGTCTTGCCCACACCAGCACCGCCGAAGAGGCCGATTTTACCGCCCTTCATATAAGGCTCCAGAAGGTCGATGACCTTGATGCCTGTAGCCAGGATTTCCTTCTTCGTCGACAGTTCCTCAAACGTAGGAGCCTCACGGTGAATGGGATAGGCGCCCTTCATATCGAGCTGTTTCATACCGTCGATAGGCTGACCGATAACGTTCAACATTCGACCCTTGATCTGGTCACCCGATGGCATCTGGATGGGCGCCCCCATGGGAACAGCCTCCAGTCCTCGGTGCAGGCCGTCGGTATTGTCCATAGCCACGCATCGCACCGTGTCCTCGCCGATGTGCTGCTGCACCTCGACAATCAGCTCGCGCCCCTCGCCACGGTCAATCCTCAATGCCTCGTGAATCTTTGGCAGCACTTTCTCAGCATCCAGCCCTTTTGTGTCGAAAAAGACATCGATGACGGGGCCTATAATCTGGGATATGCGTCCTGTTATTTGTGACATAAGCTAAATGATTATAAGTTTTTGTTTTTTTACTGTGTGCAAAGGTACTAAGTTTTTCCGAATCTGCAAAATAATTACTGCACTTTTTTCAAAAGAGTTTGGCCTTTTCATTTTTTCTTAGTACTTTTGCGGCCTGAAAAACTTCAGGAAAGTCTATTGCTGAAACTGGAGGCTAAAAATTTGGTTCGTCCAAACTCACAGTTTGGTTCGTCCAAACTCCTGGTTTGGTTCGTCCAAACTTTCAAACAGGTTCGTCCAAACTTTCAAACAGGTTCGTTCAAACTTTCAAACAGGTTCGTTCAACAATAAATTATGATAGCAATTGACCAAACACGATGGTACGACCGTCTGCTGGCGGCATTCATTTTCTTCACTCGTTTGCCGTTCTGGCGCATGCGGCAGCCGCCAAAACAGGCTTACGACTCCGTAGTGGAATACTGGCCGCTGACGGGCTGGCTCACGGGGGGGGCTATGGCCGCAACGCTCTATTTCGGCAGTATGGTGATGCCGCTGGCTGTCGCCGTTGTGCTGGCTGTCGTTGTGCGGATGCTCATTACTGGTGCTCTCCACGAGGACGGGCTGGCCGACTTCTTCGACGGCTTCGGCGGAGGGGGCACCGACCGCGAGCGCATCCTCGCCATCATGAAGGACTCGCACATCGGCACCTACGGTGTGCTCGCCCTCATCGTCTATCTGCTGCTGCTCACCGTTTCGCTTTGTGCCATCGCCGATGGTGAGACCCCACCCCTACCCTTCCCCGTGGATGGGAGGGGAATGGCCGCACTTGCCATACTCGCCGCCACGCCCTTCGCCCGTATGGTGACGGCGCAACTGGTGATGATGATGCCATACGCCCGCCGCGAGGACGAAGCGAAGGCCCGCACTGTTTACCGCAGGCCTTCGACGGTGGCTGGCATCAGCCTCGCCGTGCAGGGCCTGTTGCCGATGGCGGGGTTCCTCTGGATTACGGGCCTCCGATGGGACATGGTTCTCTTCATTCCCGCCCTTGTTATGTATTTTCTCTATCTGTTCATCTGGAGGCGGCTGCGCGGCTATACTGGCGACTGTTGCGGTGCCGTCTGCCTGCTGGTTGAACTCACCGTCTACCTTGTTGTCTGCGCCCTATGAGAAGAATCATTCTGATTACTGGCGGCCAGCGCTCCGGCAAGAGCAAAAAGGCTGAGGAACTGGCTCTAAGCCTGAGTCCGAACCCTGTCTACGTTGCCACCGCCCACATCTGGGACGACGAGTTCCGTGAGCGTGTACGCCGTCATCAGGAGCGCCGAGGCCCGCAATGGACGAACATCGAGGAGGAACTGCATCTCTCCCGCCACAACCTCACCGGGCGCGTCGCCGTCATCGATTGCATCACCCTGTGGCTCACCAACTTCTTCTTTGCCAACGAATCAGACGTAAACAAGTCGCTCGCCCAAGCGAAAACCGAGTTCGACGCCTTCACCGCCCACGATGCCACCTTCATTTTCGTTACCAACGAAATTGGCCTCGGTGGTGTCAGCGACAATGCCCTCCAACGCCATTTTACCGACTTGCAAGGGTGGATGAACCAGTACATCGCCGCCCGTTCCGACGAAGTCATCCTGATGGTCTCAGGCATCCCTATGACAATAAAAAGATGAGAACTTTCAATATCCTACCCACCGACCGCTCAATGCAGGCGGCGATACAAGAGAAAATCGACAACCTGAACAAGCCGAAAGGCTCCTTAGGCAGGCTGGAGGAGTTGGCCATGCAAGTGTGCCTCATCCAGCAGACCCTGGAACCGTCGTTGGCGCATCCCTGCCATCTGCTGCTTGGCGGTGACCACGGCATCGAGCGTGAGGGCGTCAGCGTGTCGCCCCGCGAAGTGACTTGGCAGCAGATGATTAACTTCACGCGTGGCGGCGGCGGCGTGAACATATTCTGCCGGCAGCACGGCTTCAAGCTCCGCATCGTCGATGTCGGAGTGGACTATGACTTGTCTTCCGTTCCAGGTATCATCGACCGCAAAATCGCCCGTGGAACCAAGAACTTCCTCTATGAACCAGCCATGAGCGAAGAGGAGTTCGACCTTGCCATCCTGGTAGGCAGCGACCTAGTGAACAACTGCATCGCCGAAGGCTGCCGCATCCTGAGCATCGGCGAGATGGGCATTGGCAACACGTCGCCATCCAGCATCTGGATGCACCTCTTCGGCGGCATCCCCCTCGACGAGTGCATCGGCGCAGGCGCAGGCCTCGACACGCCTGGCATACGCCATAAGCGTGAAGTGCTTGCTGCCGCACTAAAACGCTACAATTCCGAACTCTCACCTCACACCTCTCACCTCTCACCCCTCCAATTCTTCGGCGGCTTCGAAATGATTGCTGCCATCGGCGCAATGCTCCGCGCTGCCGAGCAACACCTTATTATATTAATAGACGGGTTCATTATGACTGCCTGCGCCATCGGGGCCATACGCCTTTATCCCGCAGTGCAGGATTACATGATTTTCACCCATTGCGGCGACGAAAGCGGCCACCGCCGGATGCTCGACATTGTCGGGGCAAAACCCTTGCTCAACCTCGGTCTCCGTCTCGGCGAGGGAACCGGCGCCCTCTGTGCCTTCCCCATTGTCGATAGCGCCGTCCGTATGATGAACGAGATGAACACCTTCGCCAACGCCCGAATCACAAAATACTTCTAAGCGGCAGAAGAAAAAAATTTCAGTTCCCCTTTGGCCGTTTGCGAAATAATCTGTACCTTTGCGGCCAAAAAACTGAACATTGACTGAGAAACATATCGTATTGGAAGACATCGACCCCGTCGTGTTCTACGGCGTGGGCAATGCACATCTGCAGATGCTCAAGGCACTCTACCCCAAGCTCCGCATTATGGCAAGGGGCAACGTCCTCCGCATACTGGGCGACGAAGAGCAGACCGAAGCCTTCGGGCGCAATGTAGAACGGCTGCGAAGCCATGTGCTACAGTTCAATTCACTCACAGCTGAAGACATACTCGACATCGTGAAAGGGCACCGCACGCGTGATGAGGTGCCAGAAGGCGTAGTGTGCTATACCACCAGCGGACGGCCCATCAAGGCCCGCTCGGAGAACCAGCAGTTGCTGGTCGACGCCTTTGCCAAGCACGATATGGTGTTTGCCGTAGGCCCTGCCGGAACGGGCAAGACCTACCTCTCCATCGCCCTCGCCGTGAAAGCCCTGAAAGAAAAGACCGCCAAGCGCATCATTCTCTCCCGTCCTGCCGTAGAGGCTGGCGAAAAACTGGGCTTCCTGCCCGGCGATATGAAGGACAAGATAGACCCTTATCTGCAACCCCTCTACGACGCCCTGGAGGATATGCTGCCGCAAGTGAAATTGCAGGATATGATGGAGAAGCACCAGATTCAGATTGCACCGCTTGCCTTTATGCGAGGCCGAACCCTGAACGACGCGGTTGTCATCCTCGACGAGGCGCAGAACACCACGCCCGCACAGATGCGTATGTTCCTCACTCGTATGGGATGGAACACGAAAATGATTATCACCGGCGACATGACCCAGATAGACCTTCCGCCAAAGGCTAAGAGCGGACTGGTGGAAGCTCTCCACATCCTGAGTGGTGTGGAGGGTATCGGCGTAGTCCATCTGGGACAGGCCGACATCGTGCGCCACAAGTTGGTCACCCGCATAGTAAACGCCTACGAGGCTTTCGACAAGGAGAAAGCCCCCATTTAACAATAAGTGTAACAATGGCAAAGATTACAAAAGAAGACGCACTGCTCTATCACGAGAGCGGTCGCCCAGGAAAGATTGAAGTGAAGCCCACGAAGGCTTACCGTACACAAACCGACCTCTCGCTGGCCTACTCGCCCGGCGTGGCCTACCCCTGTCTGGAGATTCAGCAGAACCCCGACGATGCCTACCGCTATACCGACAAGGGCAATCTGGTGGCCGTCATCAGCAACGGTACTGCCGTGCTGGGTCTGGGCGACATCGGAGCCATGAGCGGCAAGCCGGTGATGGAGGGCAAGGGTTTGCTGTTCAAGATTTATGGCGGCATCGACGTCTTTGATATTGAAGTGAACGAGAAAGACCCGGAGAAGTTCTGCGAGGCCGTGGAGCGCATCGCCCCCACTTTTGGCGGCATCAACCTCGAGGACATCAAGGCCCCGGAGTGCTTCTACATCGAGGAAAGACTGAAGCGCACGCTCGACATCCCCGTGATGCACGACGACCAGCACGGCACCGCTATCATCAGCGCAGCCGGACTGAAAAACGCCTTGGAGGTGATTGGCAAGGACATCAGTCAGGTACAGATTGTGGTGAACGGCGCAGGTGCCGCTGCCATCTCCTGCACAAAACTCTATATGGCCATCGGTGCCAATAAGGAGAACATTGTGATGCTTGACTCGAAGGGTGTCATCAGCACCGCCCGCGAAGACCTGAACGAGCAGAAGCGGTTCTTCGCCACCTCGCGTCGCGACATCAGCACGCTGGAGGAGGCCGTGAAGGGAGCCGATGTGTTCGTGGGTCTCTCCAAGGGCAACGTGCTCACCAAGGATATGGTGCGCTCGATGGGGCCGAATCCCATCATCTTCGCCCTGGCCAACCCCGTGCCGGAAATCAGTTACGAGGACGCTATGGACGCCCGACCCGACGTGCTCATGTCGACGGGCCGCACCGACTATCCCAACCAAATCAACAATGTCATTGGCTTCCCGTATATATTCAGAGGTGCACTCGACGTACACGCCACAGCCATCAACGAGCAGATGAAACTGGCCGCCGTCCACGCCATTGCCGACCTGGCCAAGCAGCCCGTGCCTGATGTGGTGAACGATGTCTATAAGGTGAACAACCTGAAGTTCGGCCGCGACTACTTCATCCCGAAGCCTGTTGACCCGCGTCTTATCTCAGAAGTGAGCGCCGCCGTGGCCAAGGCCGCCATCGACAGCGGTGTGGCCCGCAAGGAAATCAAGGACTGGGATGCTTATAAGAAGAGCCTTTCGCTGCTGCTCGGACAGGAGACAAAACTCACGCAGAAACTCTACGACACCGCCCGCAAACACCCGCAGCGCATCGTCTTTGCCGAAGCCGTACACCCCACCATGCTCCGCGCCGCAGCCCAGGCACGCGCCGAAGGCATCTGCCGACCCATCCTCTTGGGCAACGACGAGGTGATTGCAAAGATGGCCAAGGAACTCGACCTCTCACTCGAAGGCATCGAAATCGTGAACCTGCGCCATCCCTCCGAGCAGGAGCGCCGCGAGCGATACGCCCGCATCCTCGCCGAGAAACGCCAGCGTGACGGCTACACCTTTCAGGAGGCCAACGACAAAATGTTCGAGCGCAACTACTTTGGCATGATGATGGTGGAGACAGGCGAGGCCGACGCCTTTATTACCGGCCTCTACACGAAATATTCCAACACCGTGAAAGTGGTTAAAGAGGTCATCGGCATACGCCCGGAGTACAAGCACCTCGCCGCCATGCACATCATCAACTCGCCACGAGGCACCATCTACATTGCCGACACGCTGGTGAACGAGAATCCAGACACCGACACGCTTGTCGACATCGCCAAACTGGCATCAAAGGCCGTGCGCTTCTTCAACGAGAAGCCCGTCATATCAATGATTTCCCACTCCAACTTCGGTTCCTCGCAGAGCGACGGCGCCTTGAAGGTGCGCCATGCCGTCGAGGAAATGCACCGCCTCTATCCCGACCTGGCCATCGACGGTGAAATGCAGATTGGCTTCGCCCTTGACCGTGAACTGCGCGACCAGCAATATCCGTTCAGCCGTCTTTACGGCAAGGATGTGAACACGCTTGTCTTCCCCAACCTCACCTCGGCCCGCTCGTCATACAAGATGCTGCAGATGCTGGGCACTGACGCAGAAATCATCGGCCCCATCCAGATAGGCCTGAACAAGCCCATCCACTTCATCGACTTCGGAGCCTCCGTCCGCGACGTGGTGAACATCGTGGCCATCGCCGGCATCGATGCCTACGTAGACAAACTCATCCACAGCACACTATGACCCATCAGGTCCTCATATCACTGGCCAGCAACTATGACCAAGAACAGAATCTGCACCAAGCACGCTTGTGCCTGGCGCAGATTCTTTCCTCTTGTCACTACACAGAGTCCATTTGGACTGAACCATTCTCCTCTCCCCTCCCTTGTGGGGAAGGAGTATCCTCCTCCGTCAAGGTTATGTACCTAAACCAATTGGTTTACGCCAAGACCACCCTCACGGTGGACGACCTCCAGTCAGCGTTGAAGGAAATGGAACTTCGTCTTGGCCGTACTGCCGACGACCGCAGCAAAGGCATCGTCCGCATCGACCTTGACCTCCTGCAATACGACCACCAGCGCTACCACCTCCGTGACTGGGAACGCCCCTACGTCAAGGATTTGCTACTTTCTTCCTGACATTGCTGGTAGCAGTCGCGGCAAAGCGGCTCGTACTCCTGCGTCTCGCCGAGTAGCACGCGGCGGTCGCTGCTCACCTTGCGATGGCTGACGTATGCCAGCGCACCGCACTTCACGCAGATGGCATGCACTTTGGTCACCTCGTCGGCGATGGCGCAAAGGGCGGGCATAGGGCCAAAAGGCACTCCCCTGAAGTCCATATCGAGACCAGCAACAATGACCCTCACGCCACGGTAAGCCAGTTGGTTGCACACATCGACGATGCCTTCGTCGAAGAACTGCGCCTCGTCAATGCCCACCACCTCAATGTCGCTGGCAAGCAAAAGTATGCTGGCCGACGAGTCGATGGGCGTGCTCTGTATGTGCTTCTGGTCGTGGCTCACCACGTCCTCCTCGGAATAGCGCACGTCGATGGCGGGTTTGAATATCTCCACACGCTGCTTGGCAAACTGTGCACGGCGCATACGCCGAATAAGCTCCTCCGTCTTGCCGGAGAACATCGAGCCGCACACCACTTCTATTCTTCCCGTACGGTGAACCTCACCTGTAATGTTGTCTTTTAAAATGTTCATATTCTTTGCGAAAAGGACATTCGCCCTCTTAAATTAACTAAGGATTTACTTCCTTTTTTCATATTCGGGTGCAAATTTATAAAAAATTTTCAAAAATCTTTTGGAGTTTAACATATTTATTTTATATTTGCACTCTAAAACCGAAACAACACTTAACCAATTACTTATTTTTCTAATTTTAACTGATGTATGAGAAACGTTATGTTTAACATTCCCCTGGCGAGAAGGTATTCTCTCCGAGGGCTGATGTTTCTGTTTTTCTCCCTGGTTTGCTGTGTTGGAGCATACGCCCAGGGCAAACTGACAGGAACAGTGGTTGACGCTATGGGCGAGCCGGTCATCGGTGCCAGCGTCATGGTGAAAGGCACGTCAAATGGTGCAGTGACCGACCTCAATGGCAAGTTCAGCATTGAGAAGGCCCCAGCCAATGGCAGCCTGGTTGTGTCTTATGTGGGCTATCGCACCCAGACCCTCCCTCTGAGTGGCAAGAGCAACTTCAGCGTCACCCTTGAGGAAGACAAGCAACTGCTCGACGAAGTGGTGGTGGTCGGTTACGGCGTGCAGCGCAAGAGCGATGTCACCGGTGCCCTGACCCGTGTCGGTGAGAAGGAACTGAACGCCAAGCCCGTCAGCAACGCCTTCGAGGCCCTGCAGGGCAAGGCTGCCGGTGTGGATATCACCACCAGCGAGCGTCCTGGTACCATCGGCAACATCATGATTCGTGGCACACGTTCACTCAACGCCTCTTCGGCCCCTCTCTATGTGGTCGACGGTGTGCCCCTTCAGGCAGGCGGCATTGAGTCGCTGAACCCCCGCGACATCGAGGCCATTGACATTCTGAAGGACGCCTCTTCGACGGCCATCTACGGTAGCCGTGGTGCCAACGGTGTGGTGCTCATCACCACCAAGCGCGGCCAGGAGGGCAAGATGCAGTTGAGTTACAACGGTACTGTCACCTTCGAGAAGATTGTCGACAAGAGTCCGGCCATGAATGCCAGCGACTATATCACCTGGCGCCGCTGGGCATACTACAACTCAGCCCCCGACAAGTACACTCCTGGCGACCAGCCCACGCTGGAGCAGGACAAGAGTTTCTTCTCGGGCGACGAAGTGGCCTGGGCCAACATTGAGAAAGGCTGGGCCAGCGGAACCTGGGACGGCTCAAAGGTGACCGACACCGACTGGACCGACTTTGTCACCCGCACGGGCGTCACCCATTCACACACCATCAGCGCACGCGGCGGTACGAAGAATATGAAGGGAAGCGTCTCTTTCGGCTATCTCAACAACAAGGGAACGCAGAAAGGACAGCAATTTGAGCGTTACAACCTCTCTGCCACAGCCGACATTCAGGCCAAGCCTTGGTTCAAGGCCGGCGGCTCACTCAATGTCAGTTTCGGCGAACTGAAGTACGGTTTCTCACGCACCGGCCAGAGCAGCAACAGCGGCCCCACCGACATCTACGGTGCCGCCAAGCAGATTCTGCGCTACACCCTGCCCTACGACAACGACGGCAACATCATCCTCACGCCTGGCGGCTCGGTGACCAACACCTATACCGTGATGGACGAGTGGAACAAGTCAAACGATAACCGTCAGATGTTCCGTGCACTGGGCAGTTTCTACGGACAGGTTGACTTCGGCAAGATTTGGGAGCCCCTGGAGGGTCTGCAGTACAAGTTGCAGTTCGGCCCCGACTTCCGCTTCTACCGTCAGGGCATCTTCATCGACGCTTCGTCGGCAGTACGCGGTGGCGGCAACAACTATGCCACCCGCAACGACACCCGCAACTTCGCCTGGACGCTCGACAATATGATTCTATATAATAAAGAGGTGGGCGACCACAGTTTCGGCCTTACCCTACTGCAGTCGGCCTCGAAGAGCAACACCGAGAACAGCAATATGCACGGTGAGCGCATTCCTCTGGCTACATTCCTTTGGAACAATATGGGCAGTATCGACATCACCGAGTCGGCCAACAAGGCTTCAATGGGCACAGGCCTGAGCGAATACGCCCTGTCGTCGTATATGGCACGCATCAACTACTCTTGGAAAGACCGCTATCTGCTCACTGCCTCTGCCCGTTGGGATGGCAGCAGCGTACTGGCCGAAGGCAACAAGTGGGACTTCTTCCCCTCAATGGCACTCGGCTGGCGTATGGAGCAGGAAGACTTCCTGAAAGATGTTTCCTGGCTCGACCAGTTGAAACTCCGCCTGGGTGTGGGTGTGACCGGCAACTCGGCCGTATCACCTTACGGCACGCTTGGCGTCATCAGTTCATACTGGATGCCCTTCAGCAGCGGCAACAGCCAGATTCTCGTCACCAACGAGCCTTACTATAGCAACAGCCAGAACCAGATGCCGAACAAGAACCTGTCGTGGGAGAAGACCACCCAGTGGAACCTCGGTATCGACTTCAGTTTCCTGAAGGGTCGCATCGGCGGTACCATTGATATGTACACCTCGACCACGAAAGACCTGCTCATGCTGATGACAGTGCCCTCGCTCTCAGGCTATCCCGCCATGATGGACAATGTGGGTAAGACCTCGAACAAGGGTATTGAATTGACGTTGAACACCATCCCCGTGCTGACCAAGGACTTCATGTGGCAGTCGAACCTGAACCTTGCTTGGCAGAAGGACAAGATTGAGGAACTGGCCAACGGCAAGGAAGACGACATCAACAACGCCTGGTTCATCGGCGAGAGCATCGCTGTGTTCTACGGCTATGAGAACGCCGGCCTCTGGCAGGAGAGCGACGCCGCCGAGATGGCCAAGTTCAACGAGAACGGCGAAGCCTTCACCGCTGGTATGGTGCGCCCCGTCGACCAGAACGGCGACTACAAGATTAACGACGAAGACCGCGTTATCCTAGGTAACCAGAACCCGCGCCTGACCGCAGGATGGACCAATACCCTGTCGTGGAAGGGCTTCGAACTGACGCTTGAACTGCAGGGCCGCTTCAAGTATATGATCAACACCGGCGGCGAAGGCCAGTTGGGTATGTACCAGCAGCGCGAAATCAGTTACTGGACACCGTCGAACACAGGTGCCGACTGGCAGAAGCCTATCTACAGCACCGGCGGTGGCGACAAGAAGGCCGCTCTGCTCGGTTTCCAAGACGCCTCGTTCATCAAGGTGCGCAACCTCTCTCTGGGCTACAACTTCGACAAGAGCATCTGCAAGTCTCTGGGCATCGAGGGCGCCAAAATCTATGTGCAGGGAAAGAACCTGGGCATGCTCTACACATCGGTTGACTTCATGGACCTCGACACTGGCGCCACCTACTACAACCGTGGCTTCACCGTGGGTCTGAGCGTAGACTTCTAACCTTAGCACCATCAGTTAGGGGTATGAACGACCTTCTATGAATGAACTAACAAATTGCAAATAGTAAATTAGTAAATCGAAAATATTATGAGATATTTCAATAGCAAATTAATTTGCGGTGCACTGTCGATGCTCACCCTCGGGGGGATGACCTCCTGCGGCGATGACTTCCTTAAGGAGGATGCCGGACACCTTTACACCGACGCACTGCTGGAGACCGAGGACGGCGCACTGAAGATGGCCGCCGGACTCTATGGCAACATCCGCTGGCACTTTGGCTATGAGTGGGCCTACGGCATCACACTCTACGGATGCGACGAGTTCACAACAGGTGCCGACAACACGTCGGACATCTGGAACACCTATGATAACAACCTCAACGCCCTCGACTTCACCAAGGCCCTGGGTGCACCTAACAACAACTGCCCGCCCGTATCGGCCCTGTGGAACCAGATGTACTACGGCATCTCAACTGCCAACCTCGTCATCTCGAAAGCCTCGATGGTGGCCGACGAGGACAGCCGCAACAAGGCAATGGGCGAAGCCTACTTCCTGCGCGGCTACAACTACTACCGCCTGTTCGCACAGTATGGTGGCGTAGTCCTGCAGACCGAACCGGCCAACGGCGAGGTGAAGAAAAACTACACCCGCTCTACAGCCGAGGAGACGCTGAACCAGGTCATCGCCGACCTGGAGCAGGCCTACAAGTTGCTGCCCACCGACAAATGGCGCGGCAACGGCACGTGGACAAAGTACACCGCCGCCCACTTCCTGGCCAAGGCCCTGCTCTTCCGCCAGTCGGAGCGTTGCAATGACTGGAACAAGGGCTACGACAAGACCACCGACATGAACCGCGTCATCGCCCTCTGCGACGAGGTCATCGCCGCCTGCCCGCTGGCCGCCAACTACAGCGACCTCTACGCCAACTGGACGGGCATCAACTGCCCCAACGAGGCAAATCCTGAAATCCTGATGGCCGCAGAGCACAACGGCGACGCCACCACACAGGGACGCTTCGGCAACCGCACCTACAACTACTTCTCGCCCCAGTTCTCCAACTTCTCAGGCGGATGGATCAAGCGCGGTGCCTACATCGGCGAAATGGACTTCCAGCGCTGCCGTCCCACGGAGTACACCTACTCCACCTTCGACAACGTGAACGACGCCCGTATGTGGAAGACCTTCAAGACCGTCTATGGACTGAACAACCAGCAGATGACTGTCGAGGCCGTGATGGACAAGTACGGCTTCACCGCCGACCAGGTGCCCACCATCGGCGACCAGGGCTGCATCTTCATCCTCAACAAGAAGAGCGACCATCGCTTCGACGGTGAGCCTTATGGCACCTTCGGACGCGGCGGACAGGACCACACCTTCATCAATCCTGAGACAGGCAAGTGGGTGCCCAACGCCTTCCCACTCTTCATGGACGGCCAGTATGTGCTCTACAACTACGGCGTGAGCGGCAACAGCGCTACCAGCAATGTCTTCTGCGGCATCAACAAGACCGCCGACGGCAGCCGCACGGCTGAGAAGGGCGACGCCCACCGCGACGTCATCATGGCCCGCACAGGCGAGACCTACCTCGTCAAAGCCGAGGCACAAGTGCGACTGGAGAAGTACCAGGACGCCATCGCCACCGTCAATGTGCTCCGCGCACGCGCCCAATGGAAGGACGGCGAAGACCGCAGTTACTACACCGACGGCTCAATGGCATTCCTGAAGGCCGACGGCGGATTGACCGACAACAGCATCGCCGGAAACAACTCGAACTGCAAGGACGGCGCTGGTAAGACCCTCACCATGACCGAGGCTTACTACGCTTCGCACCAGCACAAGAACACCTACTACCTCTCAACCGGCATCGAGCCTACCACTGCTGCCTCCAACCTCCAGATAGCCAGTTACACACAACTTCCCGAGGAGGACGAAGCCATCCTGGCCGCCATCGGAGCCACCAGCAACTACGACCGTATGCTGAACTTCATCTTCAACGAGCGCACCCGCGAGTGCCTCGGCGAGTGGAACCGCTGGGAGGAACTCAGCCGCGCAGGCCTGCTCATCAAGCGTGCCAAGGCTTTCAACCCCGAAGCCAAGAACATCACCGCCAACAAGCACGAGTTGCGCCCCATTCCGCAGGCCTTCATCGATGCCCTGCAGAACAGCGACGGCTCCAACCTGAGCGCCGAGCAGAAGAAAGCCTGGCAGAACCCCGGCTACTAATTTACTCAAACAACTCAGACAACAAAGGGCAACGCCATCCAAACGGCGTTGTCCTTTGTCGTTGTATATAGGGTTAATGTCAGTTAAAAAGAAGCCCCCTCTTGTTCTGCTCCAAATAACGAATCACGCCCTGGCGGATGCTGTTGAGACCAAAATCGTCGGGTCGCACTTGGTCGAGAGGCATCCACGTAAGCTCAGCCACATCATCGGCTGCTACAGGATTGGTCCCTTCCTCACCTACCCTCACCTCGAAGAACATATCAAGCGTGTGGATGGTCATATCAGAATAGAGGTAACGGTTGGGGATGGAAAACAAATAGGTGGCAGCGGTCACTTCCATTCCCGTCTCCTCCTTGATTTCGCGCAGCAAACCCTCCTCGGCAGTCTCGTACATATCCACAAATCCGCCAGGCAGGTCGCAAGTGTCCTTGGCCGGTTCCTTGCCGCGCCGCGCCACCAGCAGTTCTCCACGGCTGTTGCGGATAAAGGCCACCGTGGCTGAACAGGGGTTGGCATAATAGGTGAAACCACAGGCAAGGCAGTGCTTGCTCTTAAAGTTGTTTTCCACGAAATCAGTACTGCCGCAGACTGGGCAGAAGTGGAATTTGTCTAAAGGATGTTTCATAACTTTATCATAGTTCGGTGCAAAATTAAGCAATTAATCCCGAACTGCCAAATGTGACAAATGAAAATTCCACGAATTGTTTGGCAGTTGCTGGATTTCTTTGTAACTTTGCACCATCATTAATGCCAACATCAAATTGGACGTGATTGAAGGACTATAACAGGAAAAACTAAAATATTATGAAAAGGATTCTTACTTTAGCAGTCATGGCCCTCGCAATGACGATCGCAAAGGCCAGTGTAGCGATTAACCCATCGAACTTCCCCGACGAGAACCTGCGTAATCTGGCTTCAGAGTATGACGCGGACGGGAACGGCGTCCTGAGCGACGATGAACTCGCGGAGATTACGAATATCCATGCGGGTGACATTATGAACCTGAAGGGTGCCGAACACTTCAAGAATCTGGAATACATCTGTCTGTGGTATGGGTCCACAGAATATCCTTCGATTTCGTCGATTGACCCGAGCCTCTACCCCAAACTGAACTTCTTCTCCCTGAGTGACTGCAGCGGCGTAACGTCGCTGGACTTCAGCAAGAACACCCAACTGGAGTATTTCGAACTGCTCCGCTGTCCGAACGTCAGTACGCTGAAACTACCAGCCAGTGTGGAGTCCATAGGTATGGATGGTGCCAAGAGCCTGACGTCGTTTGATGTGAGCCAGTTGTCGAAACTCGAACAGTTCAATATGTGGAACAGCGGCATCACCGACCTGGACTTCAGCAACCATCCCGTCCTGTCTCACATCGGAATCACAGGCAACGAAGACGAAAAACAGGTACTTAACTCGCTGAATCTGACCAATTGCGCCGCTCTGGAGAACATCGACATCCGCTACACCACCATCAAGACGCTCACGATGAAACACCTACCCAGCGTCCGCTCGATGATGCTGCTCTACAACGACGTGACCAGTGCCACCATCGAGGACTGCGCAGAATTTATGTTTCTCACCTGTGACAACAACGTGCTGGGAACGCTCTGTCTGAAGGACAACCCCTTGTTGCAGTCCGTCAACACCGAGAACAACTATCTGCAGGTGCTCATTGCCGACAATTGCCCGAACCTGGGATGGGTAAAGGCCTTCAACAACTGTCTGATGTGGCTCGACTTGAAGGACGTAAAGAAGGCAGAGAATATCGAAGAGTCAATGTTACAGATTGACAACCAGCACCCCAGCGCAGTGGCCTGGAAACTCTCGTCTACGGAGGTTGGCCTGCGTGTTCACGAGCGTATGGACCCTGCCCGTATGCTGAACCTCGTCACCAACGGCAAGAGCGTGACTGCCACAGAGACCACCATCGACGGCATCCGCTACATCGTCTTCTCCAACGACGGTGTCAACGCCGAGAGCCTGAAGGGCAAGACCAGCACCTACGAGTATGAGACCAAATGGCCCTACACGTGGATAGAGGGTTCGGACAATACGAAGGACAACAACCTGCCCGTCAGTCTGAGCATCACAAGCGTGACGAAGCATCCCGCCTTCATCCAACTTTCCACTAATAGCGTCACCGCCCTGTGGAACGACCCGCTGACCGCCCCAGAGGTCATCCGCTCGCAGGATTACGACGGCAAACTGACTTTCTCGTCGAGCAATGAAAGCGTGGTGAAAGTCGATGCTGAGACGGGTGCCCTTACTCCTGTAGGCCCTGGTCGTGCTGTCATCACCGTCACGGGTGCTGAGACGGACTACCGCCAGGCTCCCACTCAGGTGAGTTACACCGTTTTCATCATTCTACGCGAAGGTGACGTCAATGCAGACGGTGTGGTCGACGTGGCCGACATCTCCACCACGCTCACCTATATGGCCGGAGTCCAAAATGTCAGCAAGGAAACAGCCGACGTGAATAATGACGGCGAAGTGGACGTGGCCGACATCTCCACAATACTCAGCATTATGGCAGCAAACAGCAGGCGGGAAAGATGAACAAGGAACGTTACGTCGCCTTCCGACATTGGCAAGAGCAGCCCTATCGCGTGGCAGAAATAGGTGACGAGGAGCACGACTGCTCCACCTGTGGCACGCACTTTCGTGGCAACTATTGTCCGCGCTGCGGCCAGTCGGCCCGCCTGGGCCGCTACTCTATGAAAGCCACTTTTCTGAACTTCCTCGACGTCTGGGGTCTGGGCAATCGGGGTATGTTCCGCACCTTGCGCGACCTGGTACTGCGTCCAGGCTATATGATTCGCGACTACATTATGGGTATGCAGATGGCCTACTTCCCGCCCTTCAAGTTGTTTTTCCTGCTGACCGCCCTCTCCCTGCTGATAGACTCCGGTCTGAACATCAAGGGCGAGAACCGTCTGGAAGAAGCCAAAGCGAAGTTTGCCGCAGGCCTGAATGACAAAAAGTATAATAATGACAACACTTATCCTGCCCAGGAAGAAGAGGCGGCATACGCTAATAACGAAATAACGGAGGAAGACCAGGAAGCCGACAAGAAAGCCGAACTGATTACGGACTTCTTTTTCAAGACGGCCAGCCGGGTGTTTTCTTTCATACTCGACCACCAGAACATCTTTTTGCTGGCCGGGTTGCTGATTTTATCTCTGCCGCTCTACCTGTTGTTCCGGCAATGTCCGGCCATTCCCGATTTGCACTACCCTGAGTTTTTCGTCTCTATGGTCTACATCACCAGTATGCAGACCATACTGATGATGCCTCTTGGCTTGCTGTGCATCAAAAACGATGTTCTCGAAACGTGTTTGTATGCGTTCACCATCATTCCGCTGAAACAACTTTCCGGCTACTCCTGGGTGCGCACGTTCATCAACGTGGTAGCCTCGCTCATCTGCATTTTTGTTCTCTTCTTCATATCTGTGGTAGTGGCAACCATTTGTCTCAGCATCTTTTACGGCAGCAGAATTCAGTAAACAATAATCATCGAACATAAACAGAAAACAAATGAAACCAACCCCTATCAAAAAAGAAATAATCGACGGTCTGATTGCCAAGATGGGTATTCAGGACTTCGCAAAAGCCACCATCCGCGAAGTGAAGCAGGTGGCTGCTATGGCCGAGAAGGAAAGCGGCGTGGAGTATATCAAGATGGAGATGGGCATCCCCGGCCTGCCTGCCGCACAGGTGGGTGTCGATGCCCAGGTGAAAGCCCTGAAGGACGGCATCGCCCACTCCTACCCCGACATTCAGGGCTACCCTGAACTGAAGCGCCAAGCCTCGCGCTTTGTCAAGGCCTTCATCGGCGTGGACATCGCGCCCGAAGGCTGCGTGCCCGTCTGCGGCTCTATGCAGGGCACCTTCGCCTCGTTCCTCACTTGTTCGCAGGCCGACCACCGACGCGACACCGTGCTCTTCATCGACCCAGGCTTCCCCGTTCAGAAGATGCAACTCCAGGTGCAGGGCGTGAAGTATGAGACCTTCGACGTCTATGACTTCCGTGGCGAGAAACTCGGCCCGAAATTAGAAAGTTACCTGTCGCAGGGCAACATCTGCGCCATCGTCTACTCGAATCCCAACAACCCGTCGTGGGTGTGCCTCACCGAACAGGAGTTGCAGGCCATCGGCACATTGGCCACGAAGTACGACGCCATCGTGATGGAAGACCTGGCCTATTTCGCTATGGATTTCCGCCAGGACCTGAGCGTTCCCTTCGAGCCACCCTACCAGCCCACCGTGGCCCGCTACACCGACAATTATATGCTGCTTATCTCAGGCAGCAAGGCGTTCTCGTATGCCGGCGAGCGTATCGGCGTGACGTGCATCAGCGACAAACTGTTCCACCGCCACTTTCCCGACCTGGCCGCCCGCTACGAGGGCCTGCCCTTCGGTCTGGTGTTCAGCACCCGTATGCTCTATGCCCTGTCCAGCGGCACAAGCCACTCGGCCCAGTTTGCAATGGCCGCAATGCTACGCGCCGCCTGCGACGGAGAATACCGTTTCCGCGACGAAATCAAAGTCTATGGCGAGCGAGCCCACAAACTGAAGGAAATCTTCTGCCGCCATAATTTCTACGTGGTTTACGACCGCGACCTCGACCAGCCTATCGCCGACGGTTTCTACTTTACTATCGGCTATCCCGGTATGACCAGCGGACAGTTGGCCCGCGAACTGATGTACTACGGTGTGTCGGCCATCTGCCTCATCACCACCGGCAGCCACCAGGAGGGTCTGCGCGTCTGCACCTCGTTCATCGAGGACCACCAATATGCGCAACTTGAGGAGCGAATGGTCGTCTTTGCGGAGAACAACCCCGTAGGGTAAAAATTTGGACGAACCAAACTATCAGTTTGGACGAACCAAAGTGGGAGTTTGGACGAACCAAACTACCAGTTAGGACGAACCAAAATAAAATGGGGGAAAAACAGTTCAACGCGGAACAACGGTTAGTGATTGAAGCGCAGGGTGGCTACCACCTGGTGCTGGCCCCTCCTGGCTGCGGTAAGACGGCGGTGCTGGCAGAGCGCATCGTGTGGGCGCATAGCCAAGGAGTGCCTTTCGCCGATATGGCTTGTCTGACGTTCACCAACCGTGCTGCGCGTGGTATGCGTGAGCGCATCACGGAGCGGCTGGGCGATTCCGATGGTCTGGACGACCTGTTTGTGGGCAATGTTCACCGTTTCTGCTCGCGTTTCCTCTTCGAGAACGGCATCGTGGCGGAGCACTCGGCGATTATTGATACCGACACGAGTATCAGCATCATTGCCGACTATCTGGGCGAGGACGAACTGCGCGTGCTGGGCGATGCCTCCCAACGGCAACGCTACTCGCAAATCATCAACCTCCAGCATCTGCTCTACCAGTGCGAGAAGGGGCACCCGGGTGGGCTGATGGTTCACCGCGACGCGCTTTCGGCCAATGTGCTGAAGGAACTGTGTGTGGCTTTCCATCTGGACTACACCCGCCAGACAACCATCGACCTCTACCGCAAAGCCGACTTCTATCTCGACCAGCCTTTGCTCATCAGCAACGAGGCCCGGCAGTTGCTCCGACAACTGGACGCTGCCCACCGCTATGCCATCTACAAAGAGCAGAACGACCTGCTGGACTTTGAGGACTTGCTGCTCGTCACGTATGACGCGATGACATCGCGTCAAACAGGACAAACAGGACAGTCGGAACGGAGGCCGCTCCGATGGCTGCAAATCGACGAGGTACAGGACTTGAACCCGCTGCAGTTGGCCATTATCGACCTATTCACCGCCCCGCTTGACACCCAGCCCACCGTCGTTTACTTAGGTGACCCTCAGCAGGCCATCTTCTCGTTTATGGGCGCCCGCACCGACACGCTCGCCCTGCTGCACAAACGCTGTGGGGAGGGTCATTTCCACAATTTCTTTGTCAACTACCGGTCGCCCCGCTATCTGCTCGACGTGTTCAACACCTTTGGCGGCCAGTTGCTCGGCATAGACGGCGACCTGCTGCCCTCGACGCAGGACACGCGCCAGGCAGTCAGTGGCGACCTGGTGTTGATGGAAGCGCCGACCAGTACCGACGAGGCTAATATGGTGGCCGACGAGGTGCGCCGCATCTACGAGCAGTGCCCTGACGAGACAGTAGCCGTTGTGGTGGCGTTCAACAGCGATGCCGACGAGGTGAGTGCGGCGCTGGGCCGTCTGCCCCATTTCAAGGTTTCGGGCACCGATGTCTTCACCACGCCCACGATTCGCGTGCTCCTGGCCCATCTGAGTGTGGTGGCTATGGAGCACAACTTTCTGGCCTGGTCGGAACTGTTCACGGGCCTGCACCTTTACAGTTCTAACAGCAGTTCGCGCCAGTTTGTCAGGTCAATGCTGGAACTGGCCTTGACGCCCGTTGATTTCCTCGACTACGGCGGGCGCTCCACCTATCTGAACGAGTTCGTGCGCCAATATGAGGAGCGCGACATCGTGGTGTTCGATACTGAGACCACAGGGCTTGACGTCTTCCACGACGACGTGGTGCAGTTGGCTGCCGTCAAGGTGAGGCGCGGGCGTGTGGTCGACCAACTGAACCTTTTCATTGAGACCGACCGCGAACTGCCACCTATGCTTGGCGATGTGGTGAACCCGCTGATAGAGGAGTACGGGCGCCACCCTCACCTCTCCCATCGCGAGGGTCTCCAGCAGTTTGTCAGTTTCGCCAGCGGCTGCGCCATTGCCGGGCACAACACCACCTACGACTATCAGGTGATGGAGCACAATATGCGCCGCTATGCGCCAGAGTTGTCGATGGCGACGCTCTGGCCCGACTATCTCGACACGCTGAAACTGGCCCGCCTGCTGCATCCCCGCCAGCACAGTTACAAGTTGAAGAACCTGCTCACGCAACTGGGATTAGAGGGCGAAAATTCCCATCTGGCCAACGACGACATCCTGGCTACGCAGAGCCTGCTGGTCTATTGTTACGACCGCGCACGCAGCATCGTGGGCCGCCAGTTGCAGTTCGCCAGCCGCCATCGCAAGACTATTGACCGTTTCTGCTATGTCTACGGCGACCTCTACCAACACGCCCGCCAGCGGCTCTTTGTCGAGGCCGACGGCCCCATCCTGGCCGACGAACTGCGTCACACCTACGACGTGCTGCGCCGCGAGGCCCGTCTGGAACCGCAGCCCAAACTCCGCTATATTCTCCGCTACATCGAGTGCGACCTGCTCACGCCCTCTTCCGGCCATTCACTTTGGGAGCAACTGAACCACCATATCCAAGACCTGTGCACTATGAAAGAGGCCGACCTTTGCGGGTCGGCCAGTATGGATGAGCGTGTCTTCGTCTCCACCGTCCACAAGGCGAAGGGTCTGGAGTTCGACCACGTTATCGTCTACGATGCCGTGGAGGGCAAGTTCCCCAGCGCGTTTGCCAACAGTCGCGCCGATGGTGGCGAGGAGGAGGCCCGTAAGTTCTATGTTGCCATTTCGCGTGCCCGCCGCCGTCTGGTCATCAGTTATTGCCGCCAGTCGATATCGCGTTGGGGACGCACTTTCCAACGCACCCTCTCGCCTTACGTAGGCGTCATCAGGCAGTTCTTCAACCGCTGACGCGGTCGGCGGCAATGAGCGCCAACAGGCGGTCTACGGCCTCTGCTTCAGGGATGTTCTTTGCCACACACTCTTTCTTGCGGTAGAGCGAAATCTTTCCTCGACCGGCCCCGACGTAGCCGTAATCGGCATCGGCCATTTCGCCCGGTCCGTTCACAATACAGCCCATAATGCCAATCTTCAGACCCACCAAATGGCTGGTGGCCGCCTTGATGCGGGCAATGGTCTCCTGCAAGTTGTAGAGCGTGCGCCCACAGCCAGGGCAGGAGATGTACTCCGTCTTGGTGAACTTGATGCGGGCTGCCTGGAGGATAGCGTCTGCCAAACCTTCTAACTGAGAAGTGAGAGGTGAGAAATGAGAAATATGATTACCTTCAGGTGCTGACTGTTGCGCCTGAGTGTAATCATATTTCTCATTTCTCATTTCTAATCTCTCATTTATGATAAGCTTCGTGGCCTTGCGGTCAATCAGGAGCGCACCTGTAGCCATAGCAGCTTTCAACTGGAACGTCTCCCAGTCGGGAGCATCGAGCGTGAGGGTGATGGTGTCATTGCTGATGCTGGCCTCAGCCTCGGCTCTGAGGCGGGTACACTCTGGGATGAGGTCTACCAACTTGCGGGCCACGGGAATCTCTGCCTCCGGCTCTTCCGAGAGCGAAACGCGGATAGTGTCGCCGATGCCCTCGGTGAGCAGGGCGCCAATGCCAAGCGCACTCTTGATGCGCCCGTCTTCGCCCTCGCCGGCCTCGGTGACGCCCAAGTGCAACGGGTAGTGCATATCCTCGGCATCCATCGCCTTCACCAACAGGCGCACACTCTGCACCATCACCACGGTGTTGGAAGCCTTGATGCTGATGACCACATCGCCGAACTGCTCGCGACGGAAGATGCGCAGGAACTCCATACAACTCTCCACAATGCCCTCCGGCGTGTCGCCGTAGCGCGACATAATACGGTCGGAAAGCGAACCGTGGTTCACACCGATACGCACAGCAGTATGGTGCTCCTTGCATATATTGATGAAGGGCACGAGTTTCGCCTCAATCTTTTTCATTTCGGCGGCATACTCCTCGTCGGTGTACTCCAAATGCTTGAACGTGCGGCCTGGGTCCACATAGTTGCCTGGATTGATGCGCACTTTCTCGCAGTAGCGGGCTGCCACGTCGGCCACATGGGCCTGGAAATGCACGTCGGCCACCAGCGGCTGCGGGTAGTCGTCGGCCTTCAGCCGCTCCGAGATGTTCTTCATATTCTCAGCCTCGCGGGTGCCTTGCGTGGTGAAACGCACCAGTTCGCCGCCGGCATCGATGATTCGCTTGGCCTGGGCCACGCAGCCCTCGGTGTCGTTGGTGTCGACGGTGGCCATCGACTGTATTCTGATAGGGTTTTCGCCCCCAATGGCGATATTGCCCACGCGGGCAACACTACTAATTCGTCTTGTACTCATACTTCACATCTGCCAGTTCCTGATTAGCCTTTTCAATCTTTGTTTTCAAACCATTCTTATAGTCACTAAGCCGGGCTGCCAATGCCTCGTCGGAAAGGGCAAGCATCTGGCAGGCCAGGATGGCTGCGTTCTGTGCGCCATTCACGCCAACGGTGGCCACGGGAATGCCCGGCGGCATCTGCACAATTGAGAGCAGGGCGTCGAGACCGTCGAGCATACCCTTGATGGGCACACCAATGACGGGCAACGTAGTCTGCGCGGCAATGACACCAGGCAGAGCAGCCGCCATACCCGCACCGGCGATAATCACACGTATGCCGCGCCCCTGGGCTTGGCAAGCAAACTGCTCTACGGCCTGCGGCGTGCGGTGGGCCGAGAGGGCGTTCATTTCAAACGGCACCTGCAGTTCGTCAAGCAGACGGCAGGCTTTCTCCATAACGGGCAGGTCGCTGGTGCTGCCCATGATAATGCTTACTACTGGTTCCATAGTTTTATTGATTGTCAGCTTCTTCTATGTTGCAAACCAAATAATTGGTCTGACTTTTATTGTTTTTTAATTGTTTTATATTCGTTTTTACTTTATTTTTACTCAACAACTGCCAAGAAATCCCCTTCCAGACACATTTTTCCCATGTCTGGAGATTG